>CAMTBF010000014.1 GCA_947068385.1 uncultured Lachnospiraceae bacterium | reverse complement strand
GTATTGTTACGTGGCGATGTTTGATATTGTCTAAAAATACAACAAACAATAAATCGCCAACCATACCAATTGCAATATAACGGTCTTCCTCCATACTATGCTCGATATTGGATTCCGGGCATAGAAAGCGAATGAACGATCATGCCCGCATAGTCATCCATGCTTTGTTCACAAATCATTCAAAGAATTTTCAATTTATCATTATTGTTTAGACATTTCTTTTCTCTATACTATAACCATCAGCCACAGTTACTGTTTACTTAAAACTTTTTCATAATTATGCCAGGGGACGAAAGCTCCCTGGCATCCTCCTTTTTTTGTTGCCCCGGGAAAGCAGGCATGCCTCGCTTTCCCGGGGTAATATACTGTTCTCACAGAGCATCGATTCGTTCATACAGGACAATGCCTTGTTCTTACAACGCATTTTTGTCCATGGAAAATCCCCGTCCCTTCACCTCGCTGACCCTGGTGACCACCATGAAGCTGGCCGGATCTATGCCATGGACGAGCTTCTCCAGCTTGAACAGCTCCCTGTTGGAGATGACGCTGAATATCATCGGGCTCTTGTCATGCAGATACCCGCCCTCCGCGTTCAGCAGCGTCACCCCCCTGTCCAGCTGCTTCAGGATAGCGTCCCTAATCTCCTCCGACTTGCCGCTCATGATCTTCACCTCCGTCTGCGTCGTTCCGATCATCATAGTCTTGTCCAGCGCGATGGCCGACAACAGCACGAACACAATGCCATACAGGATATTATCCGCCTTCTGGAACGGCGCCTGGAGCAGCAGGATGCACACATCAAAAGCATACAGACTCACCGACACCGGCACCCGGAAACATTTGTACAAAATCAGCGGCGGAATGTCCATGCCCCCCGTGGAAGCCCCCGTGCGGATCACAATCCCCAGGGACACCCCCACGCCCAGCCCCGCGAACAAAGTGCAAAGCAGAATGTCATCCGTCAGCACGAAATCCCCCAACAGCCGCTCGAACACCTCCAGCGCCGCCGGAATCAGGAAAGTGCTGGCCAGCGTCGTGGCCACGAAAGCCCTCCCCAGCACGATCAGCCCCAATATCAGCATGCTCACGTTCACCAAAAACAGAAAGCCCGAAACCGACACCCCTGTCAGATGGTTCGCCGCCAGCGCAATGCCCGTGGCCCCTCCGCTGACCAGGTTCGCCGGAAGCAGGAACACCTTCACCGTCAGCGCATACAGAACATTCCCCAGCAAAATAGCCACAACCGACCGCACCGACCAATGCATCCGCAAATCACCATTCATAACCAAAGCCTCCTATTCCAGTCCCGCAACGTCCCTTCCAATACCACCCCAGCGGAGAAAGACCTGTCCTTAAGTGCGGCCAGCTCTTTCTCCCGGCATTCTCAGGGACGTTACTGTTTCCAGTCCCGTAACGTCCCTTCCAATACCATTTCGGCGGAAAAGGCCCTGTCCTTAAGTGCACCCGGCACTTTCCCGCTCCCCTATCCCATGATCCCCTCAATCTCCTCTATGGTCCTGGGCGTGATAACCGAAAGATTCTCGCACCCATCCTCTGTCACCAGACAATTGTCCTCCAGCCGAAACCCGATCCCCCACTCCTCATGATAAATCCCGATATCCACACAGAACACCATCCCAGGAGCGATGAACTGCGGCCGCTCCACCACATCATGCACGTCATACCCCACATGATGAGAGCCCCCATGCCACATATAAGTCCCGATATCCTCCACATCCTTCAGCACGCCCACGTCCTTCAACAGCCCCGCATTATACCGCCTGGCCTCCCTGTCCACATCCTCCATGGCCATCCCCGGTTTAATGACAGAAAACATATGATCAGACGTATCCAGCGCACATCCATACAACAACCTCTGCCTCTCACTATACCTCCCGTTGCAGGGCCATCCCCTGGACACATCCGTCATCAGATTGTCATACCAAGCCCCCACATCGTTCAAAATCATATCCCCGTCCTGAGCCTGCCCCCTATAAGCATAATAATGAATACAGAAATTATTCCTCCCCGCGGAAATAATAGAAGGAAACGCTGCCCCCTGAGGCCCATGCTGCCCCAGCGCATGATCGAACACAGCCTTATACTGATACTCATACATCCCCGGCTTCGAAGCCCGCATCATAGCCACAATCCCATCCCTGGTAATCTTCTCAGCCTCCCGGATAGCCTCTATCTCACAAGGCTGCTTAATAGTCCGCAGCCTCCTCAAAATCCCATTTGCATTCCGGATCCGCAGATAAGGATAATCCACCGCCGCCCGCCTGCATAGCCCATGCGCCTGCGTCTCCCTGTCCCCCGGCTCCGTCCGATACGTATCCAGATACAGATTTCCATAATTCCCCAGCGAAGCCATCCTATGGAAATCCGCCTCAAACTCCCCCACAAAAGCCACATCCCCAATCCCCGACAGCTCCGAAGCCTCCTGAGGCTTAACCCTGACCCCCGTCCAACGCTCCTTCAAAAAATCCGGCGGCAAAACATAAACCCTCTCCCCCGTGCACCCCTCCGAATCCTTCCAAGCCAGCAGCACAGCCTCCTTACAATCCAACCCCGTCAAATACAAAAAATTCCGATCCGCATAAAACGGATAAAACTCATCATTGGTCTTCCGAACCTCCACCCCCGAAAACATAACCAACAAAGAATTCGGCTCCATCTCCGCATAAACCCTATTTCTATTTCCCCGATAAAATTCCTTTTTCATCTCAACACACCCTCACTTCCGCATTTTCGTTCGTCACTAAAAACCTACAGCCCTGCCGCAAAACAGGAGACCGGGGCCGGGCGGGCTTGGCGACAGCACCATAGGGGTACGTTCCGATCAAATCCACCGCTTACGAAGTAAGCAGCGGATTCATCGGAACGTACCCCTGCCGAGACAAGCCCGCCCGGCCCCGGTCTCCGTCCCCTCGCCGCAAACCCTAAACCCGCTCCAACCGAAACCTAGCCTCCCCCTCCGGCAAAGGCAGCTCACACCACTCCCCATCCCGCAGGATAGTATCCGTCCCAGCCAGCCGGTAATCTCCAAACCCTTCAACCATCACCCGAACCGACAGCGCCTCTTTCTTCCAAGCCCCTGACTCCGCCTTCAGCTCAATACACCCGCAGTCCCCCTTCAAGAGAACCCCGTCCGCCAAAGCCCACTCCCCATGCTCACAAACCGCATGGAAGCGCCCCCGACCCCCGATATAATGGAACCGCCGCCCCACGCCGTCCCGGCACCGAACCCGCAGCCCCTCAGGAACCTCCTCCAGGGAGCCGCCATAGCAGACCCTGCCGAAGACCGGATCCTCCGCCACCACCGTAGCAGCCCCCCGCAGCCCCCCACAGAACCCCAGATCAATCTCACAGGAATAATACCAAGCCCCGCCATGATGAGGCTGGTTCAGCCAAGTCTCCCCGCCATACAGCGGCTCAAACCCCCCGCTGGCACACCCGTCCTTCTCCTTCCCAGGGAACCAATAACCGTAATCGCTCTCCGCATCCCCGCAGTTCAGCAGCGCCCAGCTCCCCAAAAGCGACCCATAAGCCAGCCGTAGCATCCTAAAAGGCTCCAGCGCATAATAACAGGCATAATCCAACAGCGACTCCCCGCCCATCTGCGTCATATAACTCAGCGTATAATGCAGGTTATCCCCCCGGTAATCACTGCCATACCAGAAATAAGCAGGCTCCAGCACCCCCCTGCACGCCACATTGCAGGCCGTCTGATTCTCCATGAACTCCACAGCCCTGCCATAATCCATATCCTCCCCATAAGGCAGCTTCCTGCAGCGCATCTCAGCCATCTCCAGCCCCCTGGCCGCCAGCACATGAGTGCTCTCGAACCCCGTAGTGTCAAAAGGATACTCCGACCCGAACACATCCTTGCACTCCTTCACGAAATACCCCATCTTCCGGTTCCAGTGCCCCTCCAGCACCTGGGCCTCCAGCTCCATCCCTTCCCGCCGCAGAGCCCCCACGATCTCCGGAATCGCCAGCTCATTGTAGAACCCCGTCTCATAAGCCGACCATCCCTCCAGCTCCGCCGGAACCGTGAACATCGCCCTGGCCGTGCCGTAGGCCCGTCGCAGATACTCCTTCGCAGGCAGCCTCGTAGCAATCCCTTCCGCAAAAGCCGCCACCTGATACATATTAAAATACATCAGCGCAATGTGCGGATAATCATACACCCGCCAAAGATGCGTCCGCCCGCCGTTCCCCGGATCCTCCGATCCCCGCAGCACATGCCAGTCCGGAATCCCATAGATGCCATAAGGGAAAGGCTCATCCTCTGTCTGCTGCAGCCCGCCCCAGACGAAATGCTCGATATAATCGTCCAGCGCGTCCACCTGAGCCTGGACAGGGCACACCGTCTGGGCCGTAGAGAGGAACGCCGGCTTGGACAGCCCCGGATCGTCGCAGGTCACCTCGTAGATCCGCCACCCCCCGATCCTGTCATAATTGTCCGGGCTCAGCACCGCCCCCGTCTCGTTGTTGTACTCAGAAAACAGCCCGTTGTACCATTTCTCCCCGTCCTTAATCTGCTTGCCCGCAATGAAAGCCGCCCGCTTCCCCAGCATGGTCCGCACGTCCTGTGTGACGAAATAATATAAATGCATATACTTCCCGCCGTAAAGCACCCGGACCGTGCGCTCGCCCAGCCGCCGGAAGCTGAGACGGAAGATGTGGTATGCCCCGTTCGTCCCCAGGGCCTCCACCTCGGTGTCCTCTCCTTCCACCCGCAGGCCTTCCGCCTGGCACGCCTCCCCGTCCCAGCGCAGCGCCAGCAGCACCGGCTGCTCCCTGGGGACCGTATACCCCGGGATGCTCTCCGCCATCACCTGCCCCTGCTCCACCAGACGGCTCCGGCAGTCCTCATAATCCCCGGCGAACAGAATCCTCCCCCGGTAGCGATAGCTCTCCCCGGGCTCCAGCAGGACGCTCGTCGGCTCAATCCGCAGCCTCGCGCCCTCTTCCTTCCGCTTCGCGCCGACCCCGCCGCTTAAGCTGTAGAGGATCACCATCCCCTTGCCGTCCGTCCCGTCCCGTCCGGGAATGGGCTCCGGAACCTCCTCCTCATAGTGCACCCACTGGCTGTCCCCCCAGGGGAGCACGGCCAGCAGGCTCCCCCTGCCGTCACAGCGGTACAGCGTGGAATGGGAGCCGTGGCCGGAGATGAAATGATGTCCGATCACCTCCCGCCCCGCGTCGCCGCCCCAGGCGAACTTCGTATGGCAGGCCAGCCGCAGGCCGAAGTCCAGGAGCCGCACCGGTCCAGAACATACGTTCTTCACCAGGATCTCCTGCTCCATCACCTCTCCCAGGCAGAAGCGCACCGTGACCTTCAGCTCCTCCCCCCGGACGCTCCCCTCATACCTGACAGAGCGCCCGCGCACTACAGGCTTGTCATCCTTAAATCCCTCGTCCTCGAAAGGCCGCCACTGCCGCCTCTCCCCGGCGCTCTCCCAGGCCAGATAGAGGTTCCCATACCCTTTTTCCTCATTGAGATAGGGGATGTTTTCACCATCCCCCATCATAGACACCGAACGGAGCATCCCGTCCTGAACCTGCGCCTTGAACCGGCTGTTGCAGAAATAATACTTCTCTCCCATGATTCCCTCTTGCTTCTTGCTTATTTTTCCCTTCTTAGCCCTTCACCGCTCCGATGGTGATGCCGCCCACGAAATACTTCTGGAAGAACGGATAGATACACACAATCGGTATCGTCACCACCATGGTGGTGGCGGCCCGCACGGAGGACGTGGTCAGGTTCCGCATGGCCTCGAACTGCTTCTGCTCGCTCAAGAGCTTGGAGGCCTGCTCGCTCTCCATCAGGATCTTGCGCAGGTACACCTGCAGCGTGTCCCAGTTCCCGCCGGAGTTGTAGATCATGACATCGAACCAGGAGTTCCAGTGCCCTACCGCCGTCATGATGGCCGTGGCCGCTATGACCGGCGTGCACAGGGGCAGTATCACCCGGAAATAGATCGTCAGCTCGTTGGCGCCGTCCAGCCTGGCGCTCTCCGCCAGGGAATCAGGCAGCCCCTGGATGAAGGATGCCATCAGCATCATGAAATACGCGCTGAACAGGGCCGGCAGCCAGTACACCGTGAAGGTGTCCAGCAGCCCCAGGTTGGAGTACAGCAGGAACGTGGGGATCAGCCCGCCGCCGAAGTACATGGTGATGATGAACACCAGGCGCACGAAGCGCTTGCCCACGAAATGCTGGATGGTGGTGATATAGCCCAGAAGCCCCGTGCACATAATGGTCAGGGTGGTGCCCACCACGGCCCGCAGCACGGAGATGATCGCGCCCTTCCAGATATTCGTCCGGGTGAAGATGTAGGAATAGTTCTCCAACGTGAACGCCCTGGGCAGGAACGTCAGCCCGCCCTTCACCGTGTCCGACCCTTCGTTGAAGGAGATCACCAGCTGATTCCAGAAGGGATAGATCATCACGAACGCGAACACCAGCATAAAGCATACATTGAAGACATCGAATATCTTGGATCCCAAACTTGTTTTGATTTTTGTGCCTTTTTTCTTCACTCTGCTCACCCCCGTCTCAGAACAGTCTCATATCGGTGACTTTCGCCGAAATCTTATTGGAAATCAGCACCAGGATAAAGCCGAAGATCGACTTCATCAGGCCGATGGATGTAGCGAAGGAATATCTCCCCAGCTGCATGCCGTAGCGGTACACGTATGTATCGATATTCTCGTACACTTCCTGGGTCAGCGGATTACCGATCAGCAGCTGCTGCTCGAAGCCGGCGTTCAGGATGCCTCCGATGCCCATGATGAACAGCATGATCACCGTAGGCGCGATGCCGGGCAAGGTGATGTGCCAGGCCTTGCCGAACCGCCCCAGCCCGTCCACGGACCCCGCCTCATACAGCGTGCCGTCCACGCCCGCGATGGCGGAAATATAGATGATGGCAGACCATCCCACGTCCTTCCAGATATTGGATGTGGTCAGAATCCCCCAGAAATAGCTCTTCTCGTTCAGGAACGCGATCGGCTTCTCAATCACGCCCATGTGCAGCAGAAGCTCGTTGATGTTGCCGTCCGTCCCAAGCAGCGTGAACAGGATGCTGGCCACCACCACCCAGGAGATGAAGTACGGCAGATAGGAGATCGTCTGCACCACCTTTTTGAACAGCGTGTGATGGATCTCATTCAGCAGCAGCGCGAATATGATGGGCGCCACGAACCCGATGGTCATGGACAGGCCGCTGATCACCAGGGTATTGCGGAACACCCGCCCCATGTCCGGCAGCTGGAAGAAATCGATCCAGTACTTGAGGCCCACGAATTTACAGTCCACCAGGCTCTGTCCCGGCGTATAGTCGAAAAAGGCAATGACATTGCCCAGCATGGGGATATAGCAGAATATGATGGCCCACAGAATGGCCACTGCGCTGATTGCCCACATCTGCCTCTGTGTCCGGAAGGACCTGATCAGCTCCTTCCTCTTTTTGGCTTTATTCTCTTTACTTTTCATCTACCCCTCCTGAATCCTTATTCCACGGAAGCGCAATGGGAGGTTGCCGAAGCCGCCCCCCATTGACATTTCCAATGTCCGCAGGCCCCGCCGCAAAGCATCGCCCGCAGACAAGCCTTCCTGTATATTAGCCGTTGTACTTCTCCGCGTTGCTGTCGTGCTGGGATTTCACGTACTCCGTGATCTCCTCCAGGCCCAGCTGGTTACAGGTCTCCCTGGACTCATAGAAGATTCTCTCGCACTCCTCCTCGGACTCGGCGGTGATCATGTTGGCCCATGCCTCCTCCAGCTTGGACTTCACGTTCTCGTTCTTGATAGTGATGTCCTGGGTAGCGTCCCAGGTCACGGCGAACAGGGAAGTGTCCTGCATGGGAGCGGTGTAGAAGCCCCAGCTGAGCTTCACGCCCTCATTGGAGAATTCGCCCGTGTCCGGGTTCACCGGCCAGTAGTCGTAGATGGAGACGTGGGACACACGGGGATCGATCAGGTCGAAGTTCTGCAGCTCATTGGTGTAGAGCCAGTTGCCGTTCAGGGCGATGGAGTAGATGCCCGCGCCGTTCTTCTCCTTCAGGTCGTGGTAGGAGCCGATCTCCTCTTTCCTGTCCACGTCCAGGATGACGTCCTTCATGAGCCAGGTGCCAGCCTTGATGTCCACGCAGTCCTCCACCCACTGGCCGTCCACCCAGTTGCCTACTTTAGTGTCTTCCTTGGCGATGTCCCATACGTTGTCCGCAGAGGGAGCGCCCCAGCCGATGACGAAGTTGCCCAGCTCGCTGTTCTCCCAGTTCAGGTATCTCATGACCATGCCTAAGTCCTTGCACTTGTCGGTGACGATGCAGCGGTAGCTTCCCAGGAACCTGGAGGTCAGCAGCGTGGTGTCCTCCATGGCAACGCCATCCGCATGGACGGAGACATTGGCGATCCTCTTCTCCAGCTCCCAGTTCTCAGCGTCCTGGGTAGCCCAGTACTGGTGCCCCCCCGTCCATCCGTACCACCATGCGTCGCAGTTGCCCACGATGGTGCCGTTGTGGATATCGGTCATCAGCTTCTCGTAATCGGTGCTCAGGAAAGAAGGATCGATGATCTCCTCCCGGAACAGCTTGTTCATGAACTTGGCCATCTCCAGGCCCTCGTCCGTGTTCAGCCAGTGGGTCATCTCTCCGTTTCCCTCGTCATACTTGTAGCCGCCGATGAAGCCGTATGCGCCCAGCATGCAGTTCAGGAGGTTCTGGCCCTTCTTGTCGGTGGCGGACAGGCCGTATGCCTTGTTGCCGTTATCGTCCGTGGGATGGTTGGCCAGGACTTTTTTCAGCACCTCATAGTACTCCTCAGGGGTCTCGTAGATCTTGTCCTCGCCCAGCTCCTTCCAGTAGTCGTAGCGGATGCCGAAGTCGCTTCCGGCCACGTTCACGTTGTCGCCGTAGAGGGTGGCCAGCTTGTAGACCTTGCCGTCGCTGCTCTTCATCATGTTCATGTACTTGCCGTAGCGGCGGGTGATGTTGTCGCCGTACTGGGCCAGGGCGTCGGTCAGGTCAAGGGCCTTCCCCTGGGCGATGAACTTCTCCGCCATGTCGTCGGTCATGTTGGTGATGATGGCGGGATAGTCGCCGCTGGTAAGCCACAATTGGAGCTGCTGGTCCATCTCCATGTTGCTGTACTGGAAGTTGATCTGGACGTTCAGGTTGTCCAGCAGCCATTTGTCCATGATGGCCTTGCCGCCCTTCTCGTCGGCCTCCAGCTCCTGCTGGTCGCCCTGTCCGGCGTATACGTCCAGGACAAGGGTCTCCTCAGGCACTACCCAGCCCCACTCGTTGGGCTCTCCCTTCAGGTCGGCGGAAGACAGGTCCTGCTCTTTGCCGCCTCCCCCTGAGCCGCTGCCGCAGCCTGTGAGCATGGAAAATGCCATGGCGCCGGTCAGAAGCATCGCTAATACTTTCTTCCTCATTTTATTCCCTCCTTGATTTCATGCGGACATCTCCGCGGTTTTATCAACAGTCTTGACAGACTTGCCAATCTCTTTCTCCGGGGCGCTTTCATACACGAAGGTCTCCCGCCCTATGATCTGGCAGGGCAGCTCCTCCCTGTGGCGGCATTCCTGCCCTCCCGCCGTCAGCCTGATCAGCTTCTCCGCCGCCAGCCGCCCGATCTCCACCAGGGGAATCGAGATGGACGTAAGCGCCGGCTCCACGTAATCGCACAGCTCTATGTCGTCGAAGCCGATGAGGACGATCTCCTCCCCGATGGCTATCCCCATCTCCTTCAATACCTTCATGGCCCCCACCGCCATCCAGTCGTTCATGCAAAAGAGCGCGTCCGGCCTCTCCTCCAGGGCCATCAGCCTGCGGCAGGCCTTCTCCCCGGAATAGGGGCTCCAGTCGCCGTACTCAATCAGCGCCGGATCCATGGCCGCCCCGGCCTCCATCAGCGCCGTCTGGTAGCCCATGAGGCGCTTGTAGGCCGGAACCGATTCCACCGGGCCGCTGATCAGCCCTATCCTCTTGCGCCCCTGCCTCAGCATGGCCTCCACGGCCTGGGTGGCCACCCGCTGGTTGTCATTGTTCACCATGTAGTCGCCGGGGTTCTTGGTATAGCTGTAGGCATATACCAGCGGCATGTCCGTCCGGATCAGCCCGGTGATGTCCCGGTCGTGCATCCCCACGTAGATGATGCCGCAGGCGCCCACCGTCCGGAAGATCTCTATCTTGTCCCTGACCTCCTTGCGGTAGTTCATGGTCAGGCTGTAGTCCTGCCTGCCGTCATGCCAAATCTTCCCGCACAGGTTCAGGTCCCCCAGGAGGATCTGGTAGTTCTCCCTGTCCGCCGCCTGGTTGATGCCCTGGACGATGTTGTTGACCTGAAAGGTGGAGATGTCCTCCGAGACGATGCCGATGATGTTGCTCCTGCTGGACCGCAGCGCCCGGGCCGCTATGTTGGGCTGGTATCCCAGCTCCCGCGCCGCCCTGCGCACCTTCTGCGCCACGGTCTCGCTGACCTTGTTCTCCTTATTGTTCATCACGTAGGAGACCGTGGCCGTAGAGACTCCCGCGCGCTCCGCCACATCCTTTAATGTCGCCATCCCGCCACCTCTCTTTCCCTCATCCAGGCCTGACGCCCGGATCCTGTCAGAGGGGTTTAATCGTTTAACCCCATTTTGTCTGTTCCATTCCCTGTCCTGCTCTCCTCCGGCAACAGTCTGCATCCTGGCCATACGCCAATTCGCCAAGTTTTTTTACTAATCCTGGTGTATTTTCCATGCTTTTGGTTCTGGGTTCCTTGCTAAATATTATACTGCCGGATTTGTCCCCCTGTCAATTCCGCATTTTTCACAAGTTAATCGTTTAAATTTTGTGCATTTTTTATATTGATTTTATATTTTTCATATTCATATAATAATTCCATGCACCATGGGGCAGAGCCTGCCCCCGGCCGGCGGACGCGGACTCCCCGGCAGAAAGGAGGATTTATGTCCACTATCACGAAAGCCGCAGGCACCCAGGCGGCCCCCCTTCTGGCCAGCTATGACTTCACCGGGGTCAGCAGCACCATCGTCCCCGACCAGACGGGGAACGGCTATGCCGGCGTCATCCGGGGATGCGACAGGGGCGGGGCCGCCATGGGCCAGGACACCGTCTTCGGGCGCGAGCTGCCGGTGCTGCGCCTCACCGGAGGCCCCCAGGGCGGCTACCTGCAGCTGCCCGACGGCGTGCTGAACGGCGCCGAGGGCGTCACCGTCAGCTTCTACTGCAGGATCGGCGCGGTCACGGAATACACCAATCTCTTTTCCTTCGGCAGGGACAACTGCTTCTATCTGTCCGTGCTGTCCGGGGAAGAGGAGGAATCGAAGGCCTTCCTCTCCCCCTGCGCCACGGCCGGGGGCAGGAGCCAGGAGGCCTGCCTGCAGGAGTGGGTTCCGGTTCCCCTGGGCCGCTGGTTCCACATAGCGGCCTCCTTCGGGAACGGCCTCCCCGCTCCCATAGCGCTCTACATCGACGGCGAGAAGAAAGCGGAGCTGGCCCACCGCCGCATGGAGGCCCGGGCGCTGGCGGGCGCAACGGACAATTATTTCGGCTTCGGCACCTTTGCGCTGGTCCCTCTGGACGCCTGCCTTGCGGACATGCGCATCTTCGGGGGCGTGCTGGACGAGGCGGATATGGCCTCCTTGTTCCACATAGCGCCCCGGGAGAGGCTGCGCCTGGAGGTTCAGAACCTGGCTCCCCTTTTTGACGGGCCGCTGGAAAAGCCCCCCGTCCTGCCGGGAAGCGGACAGCTGGGCGCGGAGATCCTCTGGAAGAGCCTGACCCCGGAAGCCGTCTCGGACGATGGACGGTTTGAGCGCCCTGCGCCGGGCCGCCCTGGGCTGACGGGAAGGCTGCAGGCCACGCTGACCTTCCAGGGGCAGAGCCAGGTGCAGGAATTCTGCTTCCAGGTACCGCCCCTGCCCCAGGATGCGGAAATCGCCCAGGCAGACGCCGACCGGGTGGCGCTGCCCTTTCCCGGGCATGTGGCCTCGGATCTGGCCCTGCCGGAGAAGGGCGAAGGCGGCTCCGTCTTCCGCTGGGAGAGCAGCCGTCCGGAGCTGATGGACGCCTGCGGGCATATAGGGCAGAGGCCCCGGGGGGAAGCCGTGGAGCTGGAGCTGACCCTGACCTCCACCTATGGCGCGGCCAGCGTAAGCCGGGCATTTCCGATCCGCATGCTTCCGGACGCCTGCCGCAGCCTCCCCAGAACGGAATACATACCCGCCGCCCCTCTGGGGCAGGCAGCGGCCCCGCGGGGAACGGACAGCGCCGCCACAGGACAGGCCCCCCGGGCCCAGGCAGCGCCCGCGCCCAGGGACTGCGTCCGGCTCACAGGGGAGAGCGTCTTCTATGAGAACCAGCAGCGCTGCCTTGCCTATCTGCGGCTCCTGGACGCGGACAGGATGCTCTACAACTTCCGCAAAGCCTTTGGAGCATCCACGGGGGACGCCATGCCTCTGGGGGGCTGGGAGGAGCCCTCGGGGCTCCTGCGGGGCCATTCCACGGGCCATTTCCTGTCGGCCCTGGCCGCAGCCTATGCCTCCACCGGGGAGGAGGGCTTCCGGGAGAAGGCGGCGTACATGATAGAGGAGCTGCGCAGGCTCCAGGACACGGCCCTGGGGGATCCCGCGGCCTTCCGGACGGCCTGCTCCCCCGCCAACGCGGTGCAGTCCCTCTGGAGCAAGGACACGGGCACCTGGGGAAAGGGGTTCCTGAGCGCCTACTCCCCGGACCAGTTCGCCCTGCTGGAGCAGTTCACGCCCTATGCCACCATATGGGCTCCCTACTATACCCTGCACAAGATCCTGGCGGGCCTGATCGACTGCTATCTGCTGCTCCACAGCGACGACGCCCTGTCCGTGGCCTGCGGCATCGGGGACTGGGTCTTCTCCAGGCTCTCCGCCACCACGAAGGAGCAGCGGGAGGAGATGTGGCGGATGTACATCGCCGGGGAGTACGGCGGCATGAACGAGTCCATGGGCAGGCTCTATGAGATCACGGGGAACCCGGATTATCTGGAGACGGCGAAGATGTTCGACAATGCCTCCCTGTTCCAGGGGCTGTCCCACGGCAGGGACGCCATCACCGGCATCCATGCCAACCAGCACATCCCCCAGATCATCGGGGCCATGGAGGAGTTCAGGGCCACCGGCGACCCTCATTATTATCATCTGGCCAGGAACTTCTGGGAGCTGGTGGTGAACCGCTATATGTACGCCATCGGCGGCGTGGGCCGGGGGGAGAACTTCAGGGAGCCGGGGCTGCTGGCGAAGAACATCGAGGGCGACAGGAACTGTGAGACCTGCGCCACCTACAACATGATAAAGCTCACGGGGATGCTCTATCAGTACGCCCCGGACCACAGCGCATACATGGATTACTGCGAGCGGGCGCTGGCGAACCACATCGCCGCCAGCCAGAACCCCACGGTGCGCAGATCCGCCCACCACGGGGTGACCTACATGCTGCCCATCGGCCCGGGGGCCAGGAAGCAGTACGGCAACGACTATGACGACTTCACCTGCTGCCACGGCACAGGCATGGAGAACCATGTACGGTATGCCGAGCACATTTACTACCATGGCCAGGATGGCACCCTGTACGTGAACCTGTTCCTGCCCTCCATGTATGACTGGAAGGAAAAGGGCGTGCGGCTGGAGATGGACAGTCCCTTCCCGTGTGAGTCCTGCAGCCTGAGGGTGCATGTCCCGGGGCAAGCCCCTCTGCGGCTGAAGATACGGATCCCCTACTGGTGCCGGGAGGCCTTCCGGATCCGGGTCAACGGGGAGGCGCTTCCCGCGGCGGAGCCGGGAGCCGGGTATTATCTGCTGGAGAGGAGCTTCCGGGACGGGGACGTGGTCACGGTGGAGATGCCCTATTCGCTGCACCTGTGCTATACGGAGGACCCTTACCAGGGATATCCGGCGGCCAGCGTGATGTACGGGCCCCTGGTGATGACGGCCCTGAGCGGCAGCACCGATTGGATCCGGCTGAACCTCCCCCCGGTGCCGGAGGACGCCTTCGCCATCGACTGGGAGGATGGGATGCCCGTGCTGTGGTATGACGACCTGAAGTTCGTGCCCTCCTACGCGGCCCAGAATGTGGCGTATCACACTTATTTCCAGATCTGCCTGACATAAAAAAGGAACTCCGGAAAACAGGGATTCCGCAGCCATGCGCAAAGGCCGCCTGTGCTTCATGTCCATCGCACAGGCGGCCTTTTCTTCCATTGCTTTCGCTTAAACTTTATTACGTTTTCTTATTGACTGTTCCGCGCCTCCTCCTGGAGCCGGTCGAACTCAGCCATGCACTCCTCCACCGTAGCGCCCTCCAGCAGCCTGCGCACGATGAGGCAGGTGTTCCCCCACTGCTCCACCTGCATCCCCGCGTTGGACCCCAGCACATAGATTCCCTCCTCGATCCTGTCGTTCAGGGGCTTCAGCGCAGGGACGCATTCCACGGACACGTTCTTGGAGGGCGAAATCACCCGGTTGGTCTCCGAATAGACCCGCAGCGCCTCGTCGGACACCATGATGTCCAGCACCCGCGCCGCGTCCTCTCTATGGGCCGCATTGGCGCCCACCCCGAAGCCTGTCATGGGCATCACCGGCATCTGCCCCCTGCTGCTGGGGAAGCCGATGACCTGCATCTCGAAATCCGTCTTCCCGTATGCCGTCTCCGTGTTGGCCGCGCCCCAGTAGGCCATGACGATCGGGGTCTTCTGGGCCAGGAAATCCGCGCCCTCCCCCTCTATGGCCTCGCTGACCAGAGCCTTCCCGGCATCGATGTAGCCCAGGTCGATCATCTCCTGCAGGAATTCGAAGCCCGGGCGCATATAGTCGCTGTATCTGGCCTCCCCGCTGTTGAGGGCGGCGATCTCCGCCTCCGTGTCCCCGCCGTTGTAGAGGTCCGCGTAGGCCTGGGCGAAGACGAAGGTCTCCAGCCACCAGCGGTTGGCCCCCACGGGCGTCTCGACCCCGTTCTCCCGGAACACCCTGCAGCACTCCAGGAACTCCTCCGGCGTATGGGGCAGCTCCAGCCCATGCTGCCTGAACATGTCCACGTTGACGAACAGCCCGTAGGCCACCACCTCCTGGGGTATGGCCACCAGCTTCCCGTCCACCGTGTTGGCGGTCCTGATGATCTCCCGCAGGTTCTTGGCGCTGTCCAGCCCCGAGAGGTCCATCAGCTTCCCCTCCTCCCCCAAAGCCAGGACCGTATCCGGATTGAGCAGGTACAGATCGTCCATATCGTTGCGGGCCCTGTCCAGGGCCACCTCGTCATAGGTCTTGTCCTGATGGTCCTCCGCCGTATAGGTCTTGTACGCCACGGTCACCCCCAGCGCCTCCTCCGCCATGGCCACCGTCAGATCCGAAGCGCTCCTGGCCACGTTCTCCGCGTCGGGAGCCGTCTTCTCCATGGGGCTGAACATATTGACTACGTGTTCCTCTTCATCTTCCGCTTTTATCAGGTTGTTCAGGTCGTCCTTCCCCCCGCAGGCTGTCAGCGCCAAAACGGCGATGCCCGCCAGGCAGGCGGCGATCCGCTTTCCGGATATTCCCTTTCCCCTGTTCTTCATGGCCGCACCTCCCATTCATGCTTTACGCAAGTTTTCCCTGATATCAGGATATTCACGATTCCCGTTTTGTGCACTGCGCCACCGCCTTCTTCAGCAGCTCCACGTCCAGGGGCTTGGCCACATGGGCGTCCATACCCGCGTCCCGCGCCGCCTTCTCATCCTCCGCGAAGGCGTTGGCCGTCATGGCGATGATGGGGATATGGGCCCCGCCCTGCCCCTCCAGGCCGCGTATGGCCCTGGCGGCGTCATGGCCGTTCATCACGGGCATCTGCACATCCATGAGGATGGCGTCGAATTCCCCTGCCGCGCCGTTTCGGAAGCGCTCCACCGCCAGGCGGCCGTTCTCCACGATCTCACAGGAAGCGCCCTCCATCTCCAGAATCTCCTTCAGGATCTCCGCATTGATCTCATTGTCCTCCGCCGCCAGGAAGCGCAGCCCCGCCAGGCTGTGGCCCTCCGGGGACGCCGGGGCGCTCTCCCGGCTCACGTCCGCCCACAGCTCCGCCACCTTGTCCCGGAACGCGGTGACGAAGAAGGGCTTGGCGAGCATGCCCGTCCGCCTTGTCGAAAGCGCCTCCTCCACGCCCTCCGCCTCGCTGTCCGCCAGGATCAGAATCCGCGCCTCCGGCGCGGCCTCCTCCAGCGCCCTCACGCTCCGGGCGCCGTCCCGGCCGCAGACATCCCAGTCCAGCAGGAGCAGCTGGTAGTCCCCGCCATGCTCCCGCAGCATGTCCGCGGCCTCCTGCACCTGTCCCACGGCCTCCAGCCCAAGGCCCGTATCCCGCATGAGCTCTTTTATGTCCCCGCAGCACCCTTCGTCCGCCTCTATCACGAGGATGCCCGAAATCCCCCGCTTCTCCCAGAATTCCCTGTCCGCCTTGCCCTCCAGAATCCGCAGCTCCAGCTCCACGCGGAAGACCGTCCCCTGGTTCACCTGGCTGGACACATCGATGGTCCCGCCCATGAGCTCTACGATGCTCTTGGTGATCGCCATGCCCAGCCCCGTGCCCTGGACCTTGTTGGTGGTGCTGTTCTCCGCCCTGGTGAAGGCATCGAAGATCGTCTCCAGGTATTCCGGCGTCATGCCGTAGCCGTCGTCCTCCACCTCGATCCGGATATGCTCATACTGGCCGGAGCGCTGTCCCAGCCCGATGATGCGGAACCAGATATTGCCCTTTTCCTGGGTGTATTTCACCGCGTTGGACAGGAGGTTGAGCAGGATCTGGTCGATCCTGGTCTCGTCCCCCACCAGGCGCTCGTGCCGGATCCCCGTGACCTCCACATGGAGCGCCTGTCCCTTGGCCTTCGCCATGGGCCGGATAATCGCGTCCACGGAGGAGACCACGTCGTTCAGGGCGAACTCCTCCAGGTTCAGCACCACCTTGCCGCTCTCGATTTTGGACACGTCCAGGATATCGTTGATCAGGCTCAGCAGATGCTGGCCCGAGGACATGATCTTCTTCGTGTATTCCCGCACCTTGGCCGGGTTCTCCGCGTCCGCCGCCAGCAGCGTCGTAAAGCCCAGCACCGCGTTCATGGGGGTGCGGATGTCGTGGGACATGTTGGAGAGGAACATGGTCTTGGAATTGCTGGCTATCTGGGCGGCCTGGAGGGCCTGGGCAAGCTGCTGGTTGTGCATCCTGCGCTCCTCCTCCCGCTCCTTGCGGACCTTGTCCTGCTGCCTCCAGTTGATGTAATACAGGAGGACGCACAGGAAGAACGCCGCCAGCATGGCCGCCACCACGATGAACAGGTTCTGGGTCACCGTCTTGCCCTCCTGCTGGATGGCCTCCACCGGCACATAGCCCACCAGGAAAACCGTGCCGTCATTTACCGACCACATGTAGATGAGGGCCCTGACCCCCCGGATATCGTGGTAGAACAGGATATTCTTCCCGCTCTCCAGGCCCTCCTCCACCTCGGCCTGGATCCCCGCATCGCTGATATCGTTGGCCCGGTAGAAATCGTCCAGGTTCAGATGGCCCGCGCTGCGCTGCCCCATGCCCTTGGGCTTGAGGACGAAGCGCTCGCTCTCCGCGTCCATGATGTACAGCGAGGCCTTTTTCCCATAGAAGCCGTTGGGCAGGGATTTGTCGATGGTATCGTATATATATTCCACATAGAGCGTCCCAATCTCCTGCCCCTGCCTCTCCACGGGGCATTTCATGGTATAGGCCCATGTCCCCATGTAGTTCAGGTAGGACTGGGAGACCTGCATTCCCGCCACGGTCCCGCCGGCGGAGAAATCCAGCCCCTCCTCCGTGAAGGGTTCCCCGGTGCTGGAGACGCCCTCCGTCTCCCCAGCCAGAATCAGAGATATCCTGGCCATCGTATGGTTCTTCTCATAGGCCAGGATATACTCCTCTGGATCCTCCATCCTGGCCAGCTCCTGGGCGATCAGCTCCTGGAACTCCGCCTCGTTCACCAGAATGGCCTCAATGGTGCATTCGATCAGGTCCAGGCTCTCGCTGAGGTTCTGTATGGCCGCCGTGGACATCTCCCGTGACAGCTTCCGGGATATGGCATAAACTATGGTTCCGAAAATGCAGAAGACCAGTAAAATAGAGAGCAGAAGGGAGGGTCTTCTCCTCTTTTCCCTTCTGTCAGGCTTCTCTTTCATAGGCACTCTCCGTTCCGCCCTCCGGGGGGAGGCCCCCTCCCTCACAGGACAGAAAAACCCTGCCGCTCCCTGTGGCAGGGTTTTCATAGCTACTTATATATTATACCATTTCCTGTATTTTTGTGTCAATAGGTACGGTCAGCATCGCCAGGGTTGTTTCACAAAGTCAAGACCGTAGTCTTATTTTATGAATGGACACCGTT
>CAMTBF010000013.1 GCA_947068385.1 uncultured Lachnospiraceae bacterium | reverse complement strand
TTGACAGGTCGATATTGACAGGCTGTGATTTGTGGAATGAGGGGTTATTATGAGCACATTTGAAATCAGGGACAATTTCTATCTGGACGGAAAGCCCGTCCGGATCATTTCCGGGGCGGTGCACTATTTCCGGATCGTGCCGCAGTACTGGCGGGACAGGCTGGAGAAGCTGAAATGCATGGGCTGCAACACGGTGGAGACCTACATCCCCTGGAACATGCACGAGCAGGAGAAGGGGCAGTTTCGCTTTGAGGGGATGCTGGATATCGAGGGCTTCATCCGGCTGGCCCAGGAGCTGGGCCTGTACGTGATCGTCAGGCCCTCGCCCTACATCTGCGCGGAGTGGGAGTTCGGCGGCCTGCCCGCCTGGCTGCTCAGAGAGGACGGCATGCGGCTGCGGGTGAGCTACGGCCCCTTCCTGCGGCATGTGGAGGAGTATTACAAGGTGCTGCTCCCGAAGCTCACCCCCTGGCAGTGCACCAAGGGCGGCCCCGTGATCCTCATGCAGGTGGAGAACGAGTACGGGTATTATGCCAATGACAGAGATTACCTGGCGCAGATTAAGAGGCTGATGACAGACAACGGCGTGGAGGTGCCGCTGGTGACCTCGGACGGCCCCTTCCCGGAGAGCCTGAACGGCGGGAAGCTTCCTGGCGCCCTGCCCACGGGGAACTTCGGCTCCAGGACCGAGGAGCGCTTCGGGACGCTGCAGAAGTACACGGAGGGCGGGCCCCTGATGTGCACGGAGTTCTGGGTGGGCTGGTTCGACCACTGGGGCAACGGGGGCCATATGCGGGGCAACCTGGAGGAGAGCGTAAAGGACCTGGACAAGATGCTGGAGCTGGGCCATGTGAACATCTACATGTTCGAGGGCGGCACCAATTTCGGCTTCATGAACGGCTCCAACTATTACGACGAGCTGACCCCGGACGTGACCTCCTACGACTACGACGCGGTGCTCACCGAGGACGGCCGGATCACGGAGAAGTACCGCCGCTACCGGGAGGTCATCGGGAAATACGCTGCTCTGCCGGAGATGGAGTTCTCCACGGAAATCCGCAGGAAATCATACGGTACATTGGAGAGCTGCGAAAGGGTGAGCCTGGTGTCCACTTTGGACAGCATCAGCAAAGGGGCGGAGAGCGTCTGGCCCCAGTCCATGGAGCGCCTGGGCCAGAACTACGGCTACATCCTGTACCGCACCACGCTGCACACGGAGGAGAACCTGGAAAAAATCAGGCTCTGGGGGGCAAACGACAGGGCGGACATCCTGCTGGATGACAAGCTGATAGCGACCATGTACGACAGAGAGCTTTTGGAGGAGCGGGAGCTGAACCTGCCCGCAGAGAAAAATGCCAGGCTGGACATCCTCATGGAGAACATGGGCCGGGTGAACTTCGGCCCCTACATGGAGCGCCAGCGCAAGGGCATCGACCAGTGCGTGCAGATCAACGGGCATATGCACAACCACTGGGCGCAGTACCCCCTGCCCCTGGACAATGTGGACAAGGTGGACTTTGGCCGGGAGTACCTGCCAGGCACGCCGGCGTTCTACCGTTTCGTCTTCAATGCGGAGGAGATTGGGGACACCTTCCTTGACTTCGAAGGATGGGGGAAGGGCTGCGCCTTCGTGAACGGATTTAACATAGGAAGGTTCTGGGAGATAGGGCCCCAGAAGCGGCTCTACATCCCCGGGCCCCTGCTGAGGGAGGGGGAGAACGAGATCATCCTCTTCGAGACGGAGGGGAAGGCCCCGGGCACCATCGTGCTGCGGGACGAGCCGGACGTGGGATGATCTGTGACGGGGAATCGAAAAAACGGTGCAGTCCTTTTGCGGGACTGCACCGTTTGCTTCCTCCCCTACTTCACAGGCTTCGCCCCGGCCTTCTCCTGGGCGGCCTCCAGGGCCCTGCGGAAACGGCTCTTCTTCTTGGGGGGAGCCACCTCCACCTTGCCGTGGAGCCCCCGGACGCTGAGAACGTAGAGGCCGCTGACTACGGCCTTGACTTCCTTCTTCGCGGGCACGGAATCGAAGATCTTCTCATCGCAAATCAGGGACATGATCTGGGGCCCCACCTTGACCTTGACGATGGGGAGCTTGGAGCGGCGCATGAGCTTGGGCGTCTGGTCTAAGACCATCTGGGGCAGCCCCGCGTCCTTGAGCCTCATCCGCTTCTTGTCGATGATCAGCATCGAGACGGTCTGCTTGTTGGCCTCCAGCATCTCCTGCTGCTCGGCCTGCTTCTTCTGGGCTTTCTTTCCGAGGAAATACAGTACGGCGATCAGCGCGGCCAGCACCGCGACCACGATCAATACAATTATCCATGGTTTCATAAACAATGGGCCTCCTTGCGTAAGATTGTCTTTTTTGTCTAATTTTCATTTTAGCACAGATAGCTATGGATAAGCAACTAAATCTGTGGTATAATTCAAAATTAAAGCGAAAAATGAATAGCGCGCAGGATGCGGAGCGCGCGGAAATGAGGAAACTATGGAATTGACAGACATCAAGGAGCTATACCGTAACCGCGGGGAGTACATTGGAAAGGAAGTGACCATCGGAGGATGGGTGAGGAGCAACCGGGATTCCAAGAATTTCGGCTTCCTGATGATCAATGACGGCACCTTTTTCGAGCAGCTGCAGGTGGTGTACGGGGAGGCCTTAGGCAACTTCGGGGAGATCTGCAAGGTGAACGTGGGCGCGGCCCTGATCGTCAGGGGCACGATCGTGGAGACGCCGAACGCCAAGCAGCCCTTTGAGATGCAGGCGGCGGAGGTGACGGTGGAGGGGCCGTCCTCGGCGGACTATCCCCTGCAGAAGAAGCGCCATACCTTCGAATACCTGCGCACCATCTCCCATCTGCGCCCCAGGACCAACACCTTCCAGGCGGTGTTCCGGGTGCGCTCCCTGATCGCCTACGCCATCCACAGCTTCTTCATGGAGCGGGGCTTCGTGTACGTGCACACGCCCCTGATCACGGGCAGCGACTGCGAGGGCGCGGGGGAGATGTTCCAGGTGACCACCATGGATCTGAACGACATCCCGAAGACTGCGGATGGCAAGGTGGACTTCTCCCAGGATTTCTTCGGCAAGCCCACCAACCTCACGGTCAGCGGCCAGCTAAACGGCGAGACGTTCGCCCTTGCATTCAAGAACATATATACCTTCGGCCCCACCTTCCGGGCGGAGAATTCCAACACCACCCGCCACGCGGCGGAGTTCTGGATGATCGAGCCGGAGATGGCCTTTGCAGACTTGAAGGACGACATGCTGCTGGCGGAGGGCATGCTGAAGTACATCATCCGCTACGTCATGGAGAACGCGCCGGAGGAGATGGCCTTCTTCAACCAGTTCGTGGACAAGGGGCTGCTGGAGCGCCTGGAGCATGTGGCGAATTCCGACTTCGCCCATGTGACCTACACGGAAGCCATCGACATCCTGTCGAAGCACAACGATGCCTTTGACTACAAGGTGAGCTGGGGGTGCGATCTGCAGACGGAGCACGAGCGCTACCTCACCGAGGAGGTGTTCAAGCGCCCTGTGTTCGTCACGGACTATCCCAAGGAAATCAAGGCTTTCTATATGAAGCTCAACGAGGACGGGAAGACCGTGGCGGCCATGGACTGCCTGGTGCCCGGCATCGGGGAGATCATCGGCGGCAGCCAGAGGGAGGACAAGCTGGAGCTTTTGGAACAGCGCATGGAGGAGCTGGGGCTGAACAAGGAGGACTACGGCTTCTACCTGGATCTGCGGAGGTTCGGCTCCGTGCGGCACGCGGGCTTCGGCCTGGGCTTCGAGCGCTGCGTCATGTACCTCACCGGCATGGGGAACATCCGGGACGTGGTGCCCTTCCCCAGGACGGTGAAGAACTGCGAGCTGTAGTTTATGGTTTCTTAATTTTTTAAGGGATGAAAATTCCCGGGAAGTATGGTATGCTTGATCCATGAGAAAAAAATATAAAATATTCCTTAACTTCATAATGACGACAGGACTGGCAGCGGTGCTGATTGCTTCAGGGCTCTCCCAGTCCCTGACTGTGGAGGCCACCAGCGCGGGGGAGGTGCAGGGCCAGATTGACCAGCACACCAATGAACTGAACAATGCCAACCAGCGGGTGGTGGCCCTGGAGACGGAGCAGGAGATTCTTCAGGAGCAGATAGACGACTTCAACGCGGAGCTTGCCAACACCATGGCCAGCATCGGCGCCATGGAGGACGAGCTGGCCGCCAAGGAGGCGGAGCTTACCGTCAAGGAGGGAGAAATCGCCGCCAAGGAAGAGGAAATCGAGCGGAAGAAGCAGGAGATCGAGCAGACCCAGGCAGAGTATGAGGCCGCCGTGGCCAGGGAGGAGGCCCAGCGGGAGAATATGGCGGTCTGCGCCCGGATGATGTACGAGAGGGGGGAGGAATCCTACCTGGACGCCCTGCTGGAGGGCAAGGGCCTGTCGGACATCCTGAACCGGATGGATCAGGTGGAGAAGGTGTACCAGTACGAGAACACAGTGCTGGAGGATTATATCACGGTGAAGAACCAGGTGCACGACCTCTGGGACCGGTTGGTGGCGGAGAAGGCCGGCCTGGAGGAGGACAAGGTGCAGCTGGAGACGGACAGGGAACAGCTGGCCTCGGCCAAGCAGCAATTGGAATCGGACAGGGCGGTCCTGCAGCAGCAGAAGTCCTATCTGGACGGCATGCTGGCCAAAAAGAAGCAGGAATCCGCCAATTACGCGGAGGAGATCAAGCAGGCGAAGGCCGCCGCCGCTGCGGCCAAGCAGCTTTTGAAGCAGGATCAGGAGAGGCTTCGCCAGCTCCAGAGCAATAACGCAGGCACGGCAGGGAACGGCGGCGCTTCGGCTCCCGGCGGCGGAGGCGGCACGTCCGCCCCGCCTCCGTCCACGGGCTCCGGCAGCGGCACGGGACAGCAGATAGCCAACTACGCCTGCCAGTTCGTGGGCAACCCCTACGTGATGGGGGGCACCAGCCTGACGGGAGGGGCGGACTGCTCGGGCTTCGTCTACCGTGTATACGCGGACTTCGGCTATAGCCTGCCCAGGACGTCCTACCAGCAGGAGACCGCCGGCGTGGGGGTGAGCTATGAGAGCGCCCAGCCCGGGGACATCGTCTGCTATACCGGCCATGTGGGGATATACATCGGGAACGGGCAGATCGTCCATGCCAGCAACAGCGCCCCCTACCCCGCAGGCGGCATCAAGATCAGCAACGCTACCTACAGACCTATCGTGGCGGTGCGCAGGATTGTGAATTAGGAAGCGTAAGTCGGGAAACGAAGGATCGAACAAGACTGACGAGAAGGATTCCTGCAGGCGGGACAGTCCCCGCGGGCAGGATGGGACAGGAGCCGAGATGGAGAGAGAGGAAATCGAGGAATCATTACGGCATATTTCCGGCAGGACCAGCGTATACTACAGGAACCTGGTCACTGGCGCTACGATCGGCATCCGGGAGGAGCTTCCCATGATGGCGGCCAGCGTCATCAAGATTCCCATCCTGGTGGAAGCCTTCCACCAGATTCGGACGGGCGAACATACAAAGAATGAGATATATGTGCTGCAGGAGGGAGATAAAAGGCCCTCCTGCGGCTGTTTGAACCGGATGCACGCAGGGCTTTCCGTGACCTACGAGGATCTGTGCAACCTGATGATTATCCTGAGCGACAATTCCGCCACCAACATCCTGATTGGGCTCCTGGGTGGCATGGACAGGATCAATAGGGATCTGCGGGAGATGGGCTATGAGACCCTGCAGGTGAACAGGCTGCTCTTCGACAGGGAGGCTTCCGAGAGGGGCATCCAGAACTATGTGTCCGCGGCGGAGATTGGGGACATGCTGGAACGGATGTATCGGGGCAATCTGATAGATGTGGAATCTTCCGGGGATATGCTGGATATATTAAAGGAGCAGAGGTTGAACGGGAAGTTCCCCTTCCGGTTCCGAGGCCGGATTCCCATAGCCCACAAGACCGGGGAGGACGACGGCATCACCCATGATGTGGGCATCTTCTACGCGGAGGAGCCCTTTGTGCTGTGCTGCCTGGGGAATGGGACGGACTGTCCGGCCTATGACCGGTTCATGCAGGATCTGGCCTGGCGGTTCTATGAGGAAAGGACAAAACAGTAGAATCGGCCAGGGCAGCCTGCCGATAGGTGGAGATAAGCCGCAGAAGGCCACGAAATGAGAGCCTGGGGCGGCAGAAGGCGAGGAGACATGAAAGCGATTGCAGGAAAAGCCATAGTGCCCTTGCGGGAACGGCCGACCTCCGGGACGACTTTGGACGATGAGCTGCTCTACGGCATGGTGGTGGAGGTTCTGGAGGAGGCACCGGACGAGGAGGAAGGGGAGGCTGTTCCCTGGGTGTCCGTCCGGACGCCGTATCGCTATACGGGGTACTGTAAGAAGGAAGACCTGATTCTGGATCAGGCGCGGGTGGCGGCCTGGGAGGCCGGGGAGCCGTGCGTGGTCATGCAGGGCTTTGCGGACGTGCTGGACGAACCACGGGTACAGGGCGTGTGCCTGGAATCCCTGGCGAGGGGCGGCAGGCTCCTGGCGCGCAGGGAAGAGGCCAGGGAGGAAGAGGCCCCGGGGGAAGCGGGCTGGGTCTGCGTGGAGCTGGCGGACGGCAGGCGGGGATATACCAAGGAGAAGTTCCTGGGCCCCTATTACGGCGCTCCCTTTACGGCGGACGAGGACGCGTTCCGCAAGCGCCTGGTGGAGATGGCGAAGGGGTACTTGGGCACCCAGTACCGCTGGGGCGGGAAGAGCACATTAGGCATAGACTGCTCCGGCCTGACCAGCATGTGCTACATGCTCTGCGGGGTCTATATCTACCGCAACGCCGGGTACGTGGACGGCTTCGCGGTGCATGAGATTCCCGTGGCGGAGAAGAAGCCGGGGGACCTGCTGTACTTCCCGGGCCACATCGCCATGTACATCGGGGACGACAGGTACATCCACTCCACCGGGAGGAACGGGGACGACGGGGTCGTCATCAATAGCCTGAACCCTGCCCATGAGGACTTTCGGGAAGATTTGCTTAAAATGCTGGAGCGTGCGGCAAGCATGTTCTGACGGCGCGTCTGGGGAAGCGGCTGGAGGAGAGAGCCGCAGGCTTTCGCGGGTTTTTATCAATCAGATGAAATGAGGTTTGATGTCCATGAAGATAATTATAGCCGGCAACGGAAAGATGGGGGCCGCGCTGACCAGCCAGTTGGCCGCCGAGGGAGACGATCTGACCCTGATCGACTCCAACCTGAAGGTATTGGAATCCAGCGAGGAGCGGTACGACATCATGGTGGTGCACGGGAACTGCGCCTCCATGGAGGTGCTGCTCCAGGCGGGGGTGAAGGAGGCCGACCTGCTGATCGCCATGGCGGGGGCGGACGAGGTGAACCTCCTGTGCTGCATGACGGCCCACGGCCTGAATCCCGATATCCATACCATCGCCAGGGTCTGCAACCCGGAATACACCAACCAGATTTACACCATGCGGGACATGTTCGGCCTGTCCATGGTGGTGAACCCTGAGAGACAGGCGGCCACGGAGATCGAGCGCCTTTTGAAGTATCCGGGGTTCTTGAAGCGGGACACCTTCACCAAGGGCCGGGTGGAGATTGTGGAGCTGCGGATAGACGAGCGCAGCAAGCTGTGCAACGTGGCCCTGAACGATATGGACGGCATCGTGAAGTGCAAGACCCTGGTCTGCGCCGTGCTGCGGGACGGCAAGGCGGTGGCCCCGGGAGGCAATTTCGTGCTCCGGGCGGGCGACCGCATCTACGTCACGGCCTTCACCAACGTCCTGGCCACCTTGCTTAAGAACCTGGGGGTAGTCACCCACAAGGTGAAGCGGGTGATGCTCTGCGGCGGCGGGCGGGTCAGCTACTACCTGGCCAGCCAGCTCCAGAACAGCGGCATCCAGGTGCAGATCGTAGAGCAGAATGCGGAACGGTGCAGGCAGCTTTCGGCCATGCTCCCTAACGCCTGCATCATCCAGGGGGATTCCAGCAGCCAGTTCCTGCTGGAGAGCGAGGGGATTTCCGGATGCGACGCCCTGGCCACCATGACGGGCATGGACGAGCTGAACATGATCATCTCCCTCTACGGGCTGAGCTGCGGCGTGCCCCAGGTGATCACCAAGCTGGGGCATATCGAGAATACGGACCTTCTGGGCAACCTGTCCCTGGGAAGCGTGGTCAGCCCCAAGGAGCTGTGCTGCAATACCATCGTGCAGTATGTGAGGGCCATGAAGAACCAGACCGGCGCGGCCCTGACGGTGCACACCATAGCGGACGGCCAGGCGGAGGCCATGGAATTCCTGGCGGACGAGAGGACGAAGAACTGCGGCAGGCCCCTGAAGACCCTGAAGTTAAAGAAGGGCGTGCTGGTGGTGTGCATCTCCAAGGGCGCGAGGATGGAGATTCCGAACGGCGACTCGTATTTCAATATAGGGGATATCGTCTATGTGGTCACGGGCAGGGAGAGGACGATCTATCAGCTCAACGATATTTTCGAGTAGGATGAATCTGGCATAGGGGTGTAAAGGATAGACATGAACTATAAGATGATGGGGAAGTTCATCGGCAGGATACTGATGGTGGAGGCCGTATTCATGGTGCCCGCCATGCTGATCAGCCTGTGGGAGAGGGAATTCGGGGCGGTGACCGCCTTCATGTGGAGCCTGGGGGCCATCCTCCTGGCGGCGGGAGGGCTGCTGTGGCTGGGCAGGGGCTCCCAGAAGAAGTTTTATGCCAGGGAGGGGCTGGCCTGCGTGGGCCTGAGCTGGATCGCCATGAGCCTGCTGGGCTGCCTGCCCTTCTTCCTGTCGGGCGTGACGCCCAATTACATCGACGCGCTCTTTGAGATCGTATCCGGTTTTACCACCACGGGAGCTTCCATCCTGCCGGCGGTGGAGGACGTGCCCAGGGGGATCCTGTACTGGAGGAGCTTCAGCCACTGGCTGGGGGGCATGGGGGTGCTGGTGTTCCTGCTGGCCATCTCCTCCTCCGGGGGCAACGGCTTCACCATGCACCTGCTTAGGGCCGAGAGCCCCGGGCCCAACGTGGGGAAGCTGGTGCCGAAGATGAAGAAGACGGCTACGATCCTGTACCTGATCTACATCCTGCTGACTGTGCTGGACGTCGTCTTCCTGCTGCTGGGAGGGATGCCCCTGTTCGAGGCGCTCTGCACGGCCTTCGGGACCGTGGGGACAGGGGGCTTCGGCGTGAAGAACGACAGCATCGCCGGCTACAGCCCCTATATCCAGAATGTCTGCACGGTGTTCATGCTGCTGTGCGGGGTGAACTTCAGCTGCTACTACCTGCTTCTGGTAAAGCAGGTGAAGAGCGTGCTCAAGGACGAGGAGCTGCGGCTGTACCTGGGGGTGGCCCTGGGGAGCATACTGGTGATCGTGTGGAACCTGCGGGGGTTCTACGGGACCTTGAGCGAGACGGTGCGCCATGCCTCCTTCCAGGTGGTGACCATCATGACCACCACGGGCTTCGCCACCACGGATTACGAGCTCTGGCCGGGGCTGTCCAAGACGATATTGCTGTGCCTGATGATTCTGGGGGCCAGCGCGGGCAGCACGGGGGGCGGCTTCAAATGCGGCAGGGCGCTGCTGGTGGTCAAGAGCCTCCACAGGAGCGTGCGCCAGGTGGTGCATCCCCAGAAGGTGGAGGTGGTGCGGCTCAACGGCCATACGGTGGACGAGAAGGTGCTGCAGAATACCAACGCCTATCTGGCGGCCTATGCGCTGATGACCATACTGAGCTTCCTGCTGATCTCCGTGGACGGCTTCTCCATTACTACGAACCTGTCGGCAGTCCTGGCCTGCTTCAACAATATCGGCCCCGGCTTCGAGGCGGTGGGGCCTACCTGCAACTATGCCGCCTACAGCAGCTTCTCCAAGCTGGTGCTGACCTGGGACATGCTGGCGGGCAGGCTGGAGATCTTCCCCATATTGATATTGCTGACCAGGTCTACCTGGAGGCATCGCTAGGGACCGGCGGGACTGATAAGGAAAGCTTCAACTTAAGCATAAGACACCATAAGGAGGGCAAACGAAATGGTAAAACTGACACCGCCCATGGGGTGGAATTCCTGGAACACCTATGGGGAGAACATCAACGAGCAGCTGATCTACGAGACGGCGGACGCCATGGTGGAGAAGGGGCTGCCTCAGAAGGGCTATGAGTACCTGGTCATCGACGACTGCTGGTCGCTGAAGGACAGGGACGCGCAGGAGCGCCTGGTGGCGGATCCGGTGAAGTTCCCCCAGGGCATGAAGGCAGTGGCGGACTATGTGCATTCCAAGGGACTTAAGTTCGGCATGTACTCCTGCGCGGGGAACCTGACCTGCGCCGGATATCCGGGGAGCTTCGAGCATGAGTTCATCGACGCGGAGACCTTCGCGGCGTGGGGCGTGGATTTCCTGAAGTACGACTACTGCTACCACAGCCCCATCATCCCCGGGAAATACCTGTACCGGCGCATGGGGCTGGCCCTGGAGAACTGCGGACGTGACATCCTGTTCTCCGCCTGCTCCTGGGGCGCGGACGAGACCCATGAGTGGATCAAGACCACAGGGGCTTCCATGTGGCGCTCCACGGGGGACATCTTCGATACCTGGGAGTCCGTCAAGACCCTGACCCGCCAGCAGGAGAAGCTCCATCCCTACAATGGGGTGGGATGCTTCAACGACATGGACATGCTGATCGTAGGCATGTACGGCAAGGGCAACGTAGGGCTCCAGGGCTGCAACGACACCCAGTACAGGACCCACTTCTCCATCTGGGCCTTCATGGGGTCGCCTCTGATGATTGGCTGCGACATCCGAAACATGAGCCAGGCGGCGCTGGAGATACTGGGCAATGAGGAGGTCATCCGCATCAACCAGGACAGGCTCTGCCGTCAGCCGGTGAAGCTGGTGGGCAACTGGTCCGGGGAGGATCTGCTCCTGTATTCCAGGCAGCTTGAGAACGGAGACATCGCTATCGGCATGTTCAACCTGGGCGAAGGGAAGGCCGTGGCCAGGCTGAACCTGGACGAGCTGGGGCTGCCCTTCAGCACGGGCAGGACGCTGGACGCCACGGAGCTGTGGACCGGAGAGAAGGTGGAGGTGGGGAACGCCACCATGATCCGGGAGCTGGAGCCCTTCGGCTGCGCCATGATTCGGGCCAAGGTGGTCAGGCTGTGACAGGCGGCTGCATGCAGTGCGGCAAGGCCCTTACCTTCAACGAGGTAGGGGCCTATAAGAAATTTGTGAACCGGGGGAGCACAAGCTTCCTGTGCAAGACATGCCTGGCGGCGAAGCTGGGCGTGACAGTGGAGCAGATCGACGAGAAGATAGAGCAGTTCAGGGCGCAGGGATGTACCTTGTTCGTTTAGAAAAGCTGAAAGTGCCTGGTCGGGGAGATGGCCAGGCACTTTTTACAGCCTATTTTACGTTTTCCTTTGCTGCTGCGGAGGCCAGGGCGCGGTACTTGGCTTTCTCTTCCGCCATTTCCTCCACGGTCTTGGTGTGGAGCCGGAAGCCTTTTGCGGGATGGAGGGGCAGCGTGCTTTCGGCCAGCCGCTTCTCGGCTTTGGGGATTTCCTGGCTGTACTGGGGCAGCCACTGCCTGCCGGCCACCAGCATCTCGTCCACCATCTGGCGGATTTCGTCAGGGGTGCAGACCGCGCCGGTGAGGGGATCCATCATGGCCGCCTGGTAGAGGAGGCTGATGTCCCCGTGGATGGCGGCTTCCACGGCCAGCTTCTGCACCCATACGCTGGCAGAGCAGATGGCGGCGCAGCCTAAGGGCAGGTCTCCCACCTTGGGGATGGAGATGCCGTTGTAGTCCACATAGCAGGGCACCTCTACCACGCATTCTGCGGGCAGGTTGGTGATGGCGCCTTCGTTCATCACGTTGAAGCAGCCCCTGTAGACCCGGCCGGTCTCCAGGCCCTCTATGATATAGCTGCCGTGCTCGGTGGAGCGGTTTTCCGGCGTGAATTTCCTGGCGGGCTCCTTCAGCCAGTTGGGGAAGTCCGTCTCGAACCAGTTGCGGCTCTCCCGGCAGACCCTGAGGTATCCGGCGGTCTCTCCCTGGATCCAGGAGCTGTAGTTGATCCAGTTCGCCATGTCCTCCGGGCGCTTGCGGTACCACATCAGGTATTCCGACAGATGTCCGTTGGACTCCGTGGAGTAATAGCCGAAGTTCTTCATCACGTCCAGGCGGATGTTCTCGTCTTTCGCAAAATCAGCCTGCTGCATCAGTTCATAGAGCTCCCCCGTGCGCTCCACGCCGTCTGTCTTCACGCTGATGTACCAGGTCTGGTGGTTCAGGCCGGCGCAGATGATGTCCACGTCCTCCTTTTTCCGTCCCAGAGCCTTTGCTATCTGCTCGTGGCCGTGCTGCACCCCGTGGCAGAGGCCGTAGGTGGGCACTTTTCCGTATTTGTTGCAGGCCCAGGTGACCATGGCATTGGGGTTGGAATAGTTCAGCAGGATACATCCGGGAGCGGCTACTTCCCGGATATCCTTGCAGAATCCCAGCATGGCCGCGATGCCTCTCTGGCCGTACATGATGCCGCCGATGCAGAGGGTGTCGCCCACGCACTGATCCACGCCGTATTTCAGGGGGATGTCCACATCGGTCTCAAAGGCCTCCAGCATGCCGATACGGACGCAGTTGATGACGTATTTCGCGTCCTGGAAGGCCTCCCTGCGGTCCAGGGTGGCGTGAATCTTGATGTCGAGGCCGTTCTCGTCGATGTCCCGCTGGCAAAGCTGGGTCACCATCCGCAGGTTGTCGGGGTTGATGTCCGTGAAGGACACCTGGATATCATGGAATTCCGGGACTGTCAGGATGTCTGCCAGGAGCCCTCTGGTGAAGCCGATGCTGCCTGCTCCGATAAATGCTACTTTAAAAGACATGGTTCTGCCTCCTTGTGTAATTTTTTGATGATACGATTCCTCCACGAAACAGACGGCCCAGCTTTACTTCCGGGTCGCTGTATGCTATACTGTCCAGGAAAGGGAATCATCATTTGCCTCTATCATAGAGAAAAGGGCGGCACTTTTCAACGGTAAGTATTTGATAAGGAAGGGTAATTTTTTGATGCAGGAGGAAAGAGCGGACATACTGGACAATTACGCGTTCCATTTCCTGGAGGACGTGGAGGAGCCTTTCGTACAGCTGGTGGCCATCGGCAGGGAGGCCAGGCATTCCGCCAGGTACCATCTGGAGAACAGCGGGAGAGCGGAATCCTATCTCCTCCAATATACCCTGGCCGGAAGCGGCACGGTGCGGATAGGCGGCCAGGAGCATGTGGTGGACGAGGGCAGGGCTTTCTTCCTGAGGATGCCGGGGGAGGAGGGCTATTACTTTGACGAGGGGCGCAACCAGGCTCCCTGGGAATTCCTCTTCGCCATATTCGAATGCCATGGGGCGGAGCGGTACTGCGGGCAGATTGAGAGCCATCTGGGGAAGGTCTTCTCCCTGCCCCGGGGGCATGAAGCCGTCCGGTTGCTGTTCGAGCTGCATGCCATGGCGAAGGAGGGGAGGGCGCGGGATCCTTTCCTGCTCAGCAGCCGGGCTTTCGGCCTGCTGTGCGCTCTGTGCGCCGCGCCCTCCGGGGACAGGGACGCGGACGCCTCCCTCAGCGCCCGGGCGGAGGGGTATATCAGGACGCATTTCGCATCGCCCATGGGCATAGCGGACGTGGCGGCTTTCCTGCAGGTGAGCCAGAGCCATCTCTCCCGGGAATTCTACAGGGAGACCGGGGGGAGGCCCATCGATTATCTGACCAGAATCCGACTGGACAGGGCGGTGGACATGCTGACCTCCGGGGAGAAAAGCGTCCGGGACGTGGGGATGGCCTGCGGCTTTTCCGGGGGGAATTATTTCAGCAAGGTGTTCAAAAGGCATATGGGCATGACGCCTGTGGAATTTCGGGAGTATGTGAGGCGGGAGGGGTATTCGAAGATGCAGATTTGATAGGAACGGTTTTTGCCGGGGACGCGGCTGAGGCCTGGTCGGCCTCTGTATTCCGTGCACCCCGGCATGCAGTTTTTATGTCCGCAATCAGCCTATCTTGGGAAGCGTGTTGCGATACTGCTCCAGCTCGGCGTCCGTGGGGATATAGTCCTCCATCTGGCCGTCGTGGAACTTCTCGTAGGCCACCATGTCGAAGTAGCCCGTGCCGGTGAGGCCGAAGAGGATGGTCTTCTCCTCGCCGGTCTCCTTGCACTTCATGGCCTCATCGATGGCCACCCGGATGGCGTGGGAGCTCTCGGGAGCGGGCAGGATGCCCTCCACCCTGGCGAAGTATTCCGCGGCCTCGAAGACTTCCGTCTGCTTCACGCTGGTGGCCTCCATGAGCCCCTGGTGGTAGAGCTCGGACAGGGTGGAGCTCATGCCGTGGTAGCGAAGCCCTCCCGCGTGGTTGGCGGAGGGGATGAAGCCGCTGCCTAAGGTGTACATTTTGGCCAGAGGGCAGACCATGCCGGTGTCGCAGAAATCGTAGGCGTACACGCCTCTGGTGAAGCTGGGGCAGGAGGCGGGCTCCACGGCGATGAAGCGGTAGTCCGCCTCTCCCCGGAGCTTCTGGCCCATGAAGGGGGCGATGAGGCCGCCTAAGTTGGAGCCGCCGCCGGCGCAGCCGATGATCATGTCCGGCTTCACATCATATTTGTCAAGGGCTGCCTTGGCCTCCAGGCCGATCACCGACTGGTGCAGCATCACCTGGTTCAGCACGCTGCCTAGCACATAGCGGTAGCCCTCGCTGCCCACCGCCGTCTCCACGGCTTCGGAGATGGCGCAGCCCAGGCTCCCCGTGGTGCCGGGATGCTCCGCCAGGATCTTCCGCCCCACCTGGGTGTCCATGGAGGGGGAGGGTGTCACGGAGGCGCCGTAGGTGCGCATGACCTCCCGGCGGAAGGGCTTCTGCTCATAGGAGCATTTCACCATGTAGACCTTGCAGTCCAGCCCCAGGTAGGCACAGGCCATGGACAGGGCCGTGCCCCACTGTCCGGCTCCGGTCTCCGTGGTGACGCCTTTCAGGCCCTGCTTCTTGGCGTAATAGGCCTGGGCGATGGCGGAGTTTAATTTGTGGCTGCCGCTGGTGTTGTTGCCCTCGAACTTGTAGTAGATCTTGGCCGGGGTGTCCAGCTTCTCCTCCAGGCAGTAGGCCCGGACCAGGGGAGAGGGGCGGTACATCTTGTAGAAGCTCCGGATCTCCTCGGGAATCTGGAAAAAGGTGGTGGTGTCGTCCAGCTCCTGTTTCACCAGCTCCTCGCAGAAGACGCCGGAGAGCTCTTCGGCCGTCATGGGCTGCTGGGTGCCGGGGTTCAAGAGGGGCGCGGGCTTCTGCTTCATGTCGGCCCGCAGGTTGTACCATGCTTTCGGCATCTCGTTCTCGCTTAGATAGATTTTGTAAGGGATTTTTTCGTTCTGCATTATCGGTTCCTCCATATTCTGTTTGTCTTAAGCCGGTCTTTCCGGTCTCGTTTTTCCGTAAATGTTTTTTTGCTGTGGCATATGTGAGCTTTCCGTCCCCGGCGTTTGCCGCTTCCCTTAGGGCCTCGCGGAAATCCTTTCTGGGCGGTGTCCATGGCTATGCCATCGCTTTGTGGGCTTCGTCGATGTCATATGCTGCCTCCTTTCGGGTGAAATGCGCTGTCCTTTTCCGGCGACGGAACCTGTCCGGCGTGGATTTCCCCTCTGTCTCAGGTGCCCGTAAAACAAAAAACGCCCCGACAGAAGATGATGCTCTGTCAAGGACGAATACTGTACGAAAATAGTACGTTTATCCGCGGTGCCACCTTGCTTCACGGCCTGACCCGTGCCCTTAGCGGGATACCTGCATACCCCCGGCATATGACGTCTGCCCCAACGTCGCAGAATACTCTGTGGAAGCCACATTTCACTGCGCCCTCAGCGGCCCATTTGACAACTTGTCTCCCACCTGCTTCTCAGCGCCGCAGGCTCTCTGTGAGGGCATGATTGCCGTTATCTCCGCTTCAACGGTTTGCTGTATTGATTTTCAATCATTATAAGGCTATAAGGGGGAATTGTCAAGAAGCAAATAGAACGAATATTGGTCTTGAAGTAATCGATAATATGAATTGGAAGGGACTATGGTATGAGAACATGGATGCACAGTGGACAAAATTATGATACGATGTTGACCAAGGACTTGACAGGTGGAAGGGATTGCGCGGATATGATTTCGCGGCTTGACATGGACACGATGTCGTACTTTATACTTTATGCACAGGGAGGTAGCCGGATGGCTTTGATGACGATTGGCCAGGTGAGCGAGATGCTGGGGGTTTCCGCGAGGATGCTGCGGTACTATGAAAAAGAGGGCCTGGTGAGAAGTAGACACAGGGAGGACTACGCCTACCGGGTATACGATGAGGAGGCGGTCAGGAGGATTCGGCAGATTGTTCTGTTGCGCAGGCTCCAGATGCCCCTGAAGAAAATCCAGGTCATCATGGACGGGAGCGCTCGGGAGGCTGTGGGCATGGTGCAGGAGCAGATAGCGGATATGGAGCGGAATCTGGCTTCCATGGGAACGATTCAGGCGGCTCTGAGGCGGCTGAAGGAACTGATGACGACAGACAAGTCCTCAATAAACCGCGCCTGGGAAAGCGAGATAGAGGGGATGGTAGGGCTGCCTCCTTTGGAGAGGTACCAGCTGAACGGAAGCGCCCTTTGCCCGGCATGGGAGAAGGAAAGACAGATTCGGATTGTACTGTTGCCGCCATGTGCGGTGGCCTCTTTCCGGTATTTCGGGGAGAATCCGGAGGAGAAGGTGGGAAGCGTCATAGACGCATTCATCCGCGGAGCGGGGCTTTATGAGAAAAAGCCGGATTCCCGCCTGTTTGGCTTCAATCCGCCTGGCAGGGCGGGAGAAGAAGACGGCTACGGGTATGAGAACTGGGTGACCATACCGGACGACATGGAGGTACCTGCGCCGCTTGTGAAGAAGCGTTTCCCAGGAGGGCTTTACGCGGCCTATGCCATACGGTTTCCTGATTTCCAGGAATGGGAATTCCTGAAAGCCTGGGCGAAGAGCAATGGCAGGTATCAGGTGCGCCGCCTTGGTGAGGAGTCGGACAATCCGGAGGGCTGCCTGGAGGAGCATTTGAACTGGGTGTATTCGGCCTGTGCGGGCTGGCCCCGGAACGGAATCGACGGGAGCGTGGATTTGCTCCTGCCTATACAGCCCAGAGAATAGTCTACGCATAGGACAGAGCGTGGAGATGCAGACTCGCGCTGCCGAACTGAAAGTACAGGATGACTGCCCCTGCATGAGGCAGAAAAGGAGGGAATCGAGATGACAGACAAAGAAAGATTCAAAAGCGACCTATTGGAGCTGGGGGTAAATCCCGGGGATGTGGTGCAGGTGCACTCTTCCATGAAAGCCCTGGAGACCGAATGCACCCCGGAAGAAATCATCGATATTCTGGAGGAGGTCTTAGGGGAGGAGGGCACTCTGCTGATGCCCGCGCTGACCTATGAGAATGTGACGGCCGAGCAGCCTGTGTTCGACAGCGCCGCCACGGAGCCCTGCATCGGGCTGCTTCCCAGGGTGTTCCTGCACAGGCCCGGCGTGGAGCGCAGCGTCCATCCCACCCATTCCGTGTGCGCCAAAGGGAAGATGGCCCACAGGCTGACGGTGGGCCATTCCATGGACGATGTGGCCGTAGGCCCCCATTCTCCATTCATGCTGCTGCCGCTCTACAAGGGAAAGCTGCTCTTCATCGGGGACATCCTGCATTCCTGTACATTCCTGCACGGAATCGAGACGATCGTAAGGCCGCCCTACATCCGCCAGACCCAGTCCCCGGCGTTTACGGTAAACGGCCAGACCAGGCAGTACGTGGCGAATGACGGCTACGGCTGGGGCTCGGAATTCCAGCGCATCGAAGACATATTGGAGGATCCGGACATCCGGAAAGGGAAGCTCCTTTCGGCCAACGCGTACCTGATCGACGCCCGGGCGCTGTTGGCGGCGGCCCTGGTGAAGATGTGGGCGGAGCCCTATGCGTTCGTGACGGACATCTCGGCTTATATTTAACCTGTGGCGCTTTTGGTTAGGTATGCTATCAAAGAATCCGGTTTAATGGAGCCATTGACTTTGCGGAAGAGGGTTTCATTCCCCGCAGCTTTGCTCATGTGAGAAATTTTGCCGTTCCCTGTCCGGCTGACTGCCGGACGGGTCGGGCTTTAGTCGGACAGTTCTACCTTGTTTCGCCTTTCCCTGTCTGTATCAAAATAACGTATCACCCTGCATGGATTCCCTACCGCAACACAATCAGGCGGGATAGGGCGGTTTACGACGCTTCCAGCCCCTATCACGCTGTTTTCTCCTATGGTGACTCCCGGCAGAAGGATGCAGCCGCCGCCAATCCAGACATTATTCCCTATCTCTACCGGACGTGCA
>CAMTBF010000012.1 GCA_947068385.1 uncultured Lachnospiraceae bacterium | reverse complement strand
GTATCTGCGGCATCTTCTGGTGCGCAGGGCTGTGAAGACAGGGGAAATTCTGGATATAGTATCGGAGTATTACGATTTGGCGGATTATATGTACTTTTATTTTGAGGGTGACAACAGGACATATGCTCTATATGAGAAAAAAGATTGACAAATATAGCACCCCGGGCCGTTGTTTTTTTAGGAAAGATACTTTATAATGTATGCATCGGTTTTATTTGCAGGAGGGAGCATGAGAGAAAAGGTAGTGGTGGGCATGTCGGGAGGGGTGGATTCCTCCGTGGCGGCCTATCTTCTGAGGGAACAGGGCTATGAGGTCATAGGCGTCACCATGCAGATATGGCAGGACGGCGGGGCTGCGGAGGAATCCTGCGACAGCCAGGGGTGCTGCGGCCTGTCGGCGGTGGAGGATGCCAGGCGGGTGGCCCAGGCCCTGGAGATCCCCCATTACGTGATGAACTTCCGGCAAGAGTTCAAATGCCATGTGATAGATTATTTTATAGGAGAATATCTGCGGGGGCGCACGCCGAATCCCTGCATCGCCTGCAACCGCTACGTGAAGTGGGAGGCGCTTCTGGAGCGGAGCCTTGGGATCGGGGCGGATTACATAGCTACGGGGCATTACGCCAGGATCGCCAGGCTCCCCAACGGACGGTTCTCCATCCGCCGGGGCGTAAGCGAGAGAAAGGACCAGACCTACGCCCTCTACAGCCTGACCCAGGAGCAGCTCTCCCGCACCCTGATGCCCGTGGGCGAGTATGAGAAGGAGGAAATCCGCGCCATAGCCGGGCGTCTGGGGCTGCCCGTGGCCCACAAGCCGGACAGCCAGGAGATCTGCTTCGTGCCGGATGACGATTACGCGGGCTTCATCGAGAGCCAGGTGCCGGGACAGGTGCCGGGCCCTGGAAATTTCGTGGACAGCGATGGAAAGGTGCTGGGCCGCCACAGGGGCATCACCCATTACACCATCGGCCAGCGCAGAGGCCTGGGGCTGCCCGGCGAAAAGAGGGTCTATGTGACGGAGATCCGACCGGACACCAATGAGGTGGTCATCGGGGACGACGAGAGCCTTTTCACCCGGGAAGTAATCTGCGACAGGGTGAGCTTCATGGCCATAGAGGATCTGGAAGCGCCCATGCGGGTGCTGGCCAAGATCCGCTACAACCATAAGGGCGGGTACTGCCGGATAGAGAAGCTGCCCGACGGCAGGGTGGCGGCCAGCTTCGAGCAGCCGGTGCGGGCGGCCACGCCGGGACAGTCCATCTGCTTCTATGACGGGGAGTACGTGTGCGGCGGGGGCATCATCACGGGCGGATGATGCCGCATAAGCGGATATGCCGCGCAGGCGCGTAAAAATCGGCCGCAGAGAACAGGCAACTTTCCGCGGGAAAAGCATATAAATAGGAAGACAGATGATTGCGGAGAAGTGGAAATATATGGATTTTATGAGTCAGACATCTTTGAAAAGGAACCGCTTCGGTTCCATCACGGGGACGATCGTAGAGCTGGTGCCGACCAGGATCGGGAACCGCCGCGCAGACGGCTGCATGCTGTTCATCACGGTGGAGGATCTGGACGGGAATACCGTGAATTTCGTGGTGACGCCCTCCACCTATGTGGTGGACTTCGAGACCCTGGCCGTGGGGATGACGTGCACCTTCTGGTATTCCATGGACGCGCCCATGCCCCTGATCTACCCGCCCCAGTACAACGCGGTGGCGGCAGCGGCCCGGAAGAACGGGCGGATGGTGAACGTAGGGTATTACGACACCTCGCTGGTGAACGAGGACCAGACCCTGCAGCTGAACCTGGACGGGAGCGTGGAGGTGCGTACCACCAACAACCAGTACTTCCAGGGGAGCCCGGCAGGCCGCAACCTGGTGGTGACCTACGACAATTCCACCAGGAGCATACCGGCCCAGACCACGCCCCTGAAGATAGTGGTGCTCTGCGATTTCTGCAGGGGATAGGCGGGCTGAGGACGTCAGATAGCGAGAGAGGAAGGAACGATGTATTTCAGATGTAAGAATTGTGGCGGCAATGTGGTATACAGTCCGGAGAGGCATGGCATGTACTGCCCCTACTGCGAGAGCGAGGGAAGCGAGGAGCGGGCGGAAGGTCAGACAGGGGCGCTGACCCTCTGCCCCAACTGCGGCGGCGAGGTGGAGGTGCAGGAGCATACCTCGGCCACCCAGTGCCCCTACTGCGACAGCTTCCTGATATTCAACGAGCGGGTGGAGGGAAAGTATGCCCCCCGGATGCTGATCCCTTTCCAGATGGGCAAGGAGAGCTGCAAGAATTCCCTGCGGGAGAAGTTCCGGAAATGCCGGTTCTCCCCCACGGACTTCCTGTCCGAGGCGCGGCTGAACAGCATGCAGGGCTACTATGTGCCCTACTGGTTCTATGATTACAAGACTGTCTGCCACTATCAGGGGGAGGGCACCAAGGTCAGGGTCTGGCGCAGCGGGGACAAGGAGTACACGGAGACCAGCGTCTATGCCATAGAGCGCAGCATGGACATGGATTTCGACAGGATTCCCGTGGACGCCTCGGAGCAGATGCCGGACGACGTGATGGACCTGCTGGCCCCCTTCCAGTACGGCCAGATGGTGGACTTTCATCCCCGGTTCATGTCCGGCTTCTACGGGGAGAAGTACAACATGCCCGCCGGCGAGGTGGAGAGCCGGGCCATGGCGCTGATGAAGGAGGACGCGGGCAAGCTCCTGCGGGAGAGCTACGCCGGGTACAATACGGTGCGCACCGTGCGGGAGGACATCTCCGTGAAGGACAGCAGGGCATCCTACGGGCTGCTGCCGGTGTGGAAGTACATATACCGATATAAGGAGCAGGATTACCCCTTTTACGTCAACGGGCAGACCGGGAAGATCGTGGGGACTGCGCCCTTCTCCTGGGCCAAGTTCCTGGCATACACCGGCACGCTGTGGGGCTGCATGACCGTGGCGCTTGCGCTGGTGCAGATACTGCTGGGGCTGCTTTGATTCAACATGGAAATGCTGGCGAAAGAGGTTGGAAGATGGAAGAGGATTTTAAGAAAGAAGCGAGAAGACAATATCTGCACTATTTCCGCTTTTGGTTCCTTGGGATAGGGATCCTGGCGGCGGCCTGCATCGTGGCGGCGCTGCTTGCCCGGACGGGGGACATGCCCAGGGCCAACAATGAGGCGCCCAAGGAGCGGGTGTACGACTATGCGGACGTCCTCACCGACGCGGAGGAGGAGGACCTGCGGGAATACATAGCGAAGACGGAGAGGAGCCTGCACATCGACATCGTGCTGGTGACCTTCAGCCAGTCCGTGGAGGGGGAGGAGGCCATGGAGCAGTACGGCCTGCGTTCCGCGGACTGGGAGCAGAACATGCGCGACCTGGCGGACGATTTCTGGGACGAGAATAAATTCGGCTACAACGCCGGCTTCGAGGGGGACGGCGTGCTGCTGCTGCACAACTGGTACGAGGGCCAGAACGGCGAGCATCTGTCCACCAGCGGCAGCGTGGAGCGGCGCTTCAGCGTCAGGGACATCGACCAGGTGCTCTATGCGGTGGACGATCATTATGCCACGGATCCCCACAGGGCCTACAGGGCCTATGTGAAAGAGGTGGCCAGGCTCATGGACACGTCCCTGTCCCTGCCCTTTTCCTGGGGGCTGGTGGCCATCCTGCCTGTCATCGTGGCCATAATCTACGCCGTCAGCGGCGCTTCCCAGAAGAAGGCGGAGAACACGGTGGCCGTGAACGCCTATGTGGCCGGGGGCAGGCCGGAGCTTCGGAACAAGGAGGACATGCTGATCCGCAAGAACGTGGCCGCCAGGAAGATCGAGACGGACTCCGGCGGCGGAGGCGGAGGCGGGCACAGCGGAGGCGGGGGGCACCATACCAGCAGCGGCGGTGCCAGCCATGGCGGCGGGAGCCACAGGCATTAGAGGCCCGGGGACGGATAGAAGGGCCATTGGGCAGAGAGGAAAGAGGCGGAGCGAAGATGAGGGCAAATTACCATACCCATACATGGCGGTGCAGGCATGCTTCGGGGACGGAGAGGGAATATGTGGAGAGCGCCATCCGGGGCGGGCTTAAGGTTCTGGGGTTTTCCGACCACACGCCCTATCCCTATCCGGAGGGGTTCAGCTCCCACATGCGGATGCAGGTGGACCAGCTGGAGGGCTATGTGGACACGGTTCTGGATCTGAAGCGGGAATACCGGGAGGACATCGAGATCCATCTGGGCCTGGAGGTAGAGTATTACACGGAGCATTATATCGAGTATTTCCACAAGCTGCAGCGCTTGGTGGCGGGCTATCCGGTGGAATACTTCCTGTTGGGCCAGCATTACATCGATTGTGAGATCGGCGGGAGCTGGAGCGGGCGGCCCACCGATGACCCCGGGGTGCTGGAGAAATACTGCGCGCAGACCATGGAGGCCATGGAGACGGGATATTTCACCTATGTGGCCCATCCTGACCTGATCCGGTTCACGGGGGACGAAGGTCTCTATGAGGAGCAGATGCGGCGGCTCTGCCGGAAAGCGAAGCGCTTGCGCCTGCCCCTGGAGATCAACTGCCTGGGAATCCACGAGGGCAGGCATTATCCGGGCGAACGGTTCTGGGCGATCGCCGGGGAGGAGGGCTGCCAGGCGATCGTCGGCATAGACGCCCATGACCCGGAAGCCCTGAACCGCCCGCAGCCCATACAGGCGGCGGAGGACATGGCGAGACGGTACGGGCTTTCGCTGCTGGAGACCGTGGAGCTACGGCCGCCGGTGTGAGAGGGCGTAGGGAGGATTAGCAACAGGAAGCACAAATAATACCTGCAAGGAGGAAAGCATATGAGGCTTGTCACGCAGACACATGTAACGGCGGAGGTATTCGGGGACGAGGCCTGCATCCCGATCCTGAAGAAGGCGGGCTTTGAGGCCCTGGACTGGTCCTTCTTCGGCATGGAGCTGGGGGAGGGGATCTGGTGCACCGATGCCTGGAGGGAGCACGCCCTCCGGCTGAAGGAGATTGCCGCCCAGTGGGACATCGGATTCTCCCAGGCCCACGCGCCATTCCCCTCCTCCAAGGGGGAGGAGCCCTATGATAGGGAGATCCGGAGATGGATCCTCCGTTCCATGGAGGCCACTGCGCTGATGGGGGTACGGAACATCGTGGTCCATCCGGTGCAGGAGCTGGAGTATGCCGCGAACCGGGACAGGCTCTGGGAGGAGAACCTGGAATTCTACCGCGGCCTGATACCCTTCTGCCAGGAATACGGGATCCGCGTCTGCGCGGAGAACATGTGGCAGCGGGACAAGAAGAGGGGCTATATCGTGGACAGCGTCTGCGCCCGCCCGGAGGAGTTCTGCGGGCTGCTGGACGAGCTGGACAGCCCCTGGATCGTGGGCTGCCTGGATCTGGGGCACTGCGCCTTGGTGGGCAGGGAGCCGCAGGACGTGATCCGTGCCATGGGGGCGAAGCGGCTCCGGGCGCTGCATGTCCATGACGTGAACTATGTCCGGGACTGCCATACCATGCCCTTCATGGAGAATCTGGACTGGGAGGCCATCACCGGCGCGCTGGCGGAGATCGGCTATGAGGGGGACTTCACCCTGGAGGCGGACGAATTCCTGCGGGGGCTTCCGCCCGAGCTGATGCCCGAGGCCAGCGCCCTGATGGCGAAGACGGGGCATTACCTGATAAAGCGCATCCGGGAGCAGGCGGCATCGGCCGGAGCGTGAAGAGGGGGACCGGGAATCCGGGGGATCGGGACGATCTGAGCCTGGACATAAAAAAGGCATCCGTGGTGAGAGACGGATGCCTTTTTGCATGTTGCCTATGGATTTATGTGTCCTGTGGTTCAGGCCATCTCGTTGACGGCCTTGCTGATGCGGGAGACCTTGTGGGCGATGTTGTTCTTGTGATAAACGCCCTTGCTTCCGGCCATCTCGATGACCTTTGTGGCAGCGGACAGCTCTGCTGTGGCAGCAGCCTTGTCCCCGGCAGCGATAGCAGCATAGACCTTCTTGATAGCGGTCTTGACGCCGGACCTGATCGCCTTGTTCCTTTCAGCCTTAGTGCGGTTCACCAGAATTCTCTTCTTCGCGGATTTAATGTTAGCCAAGTCGTACACCTCCAATTGTATACAAGATTATTAACGTTTCACTTTAGCCAGACACGGAGGACTATCGTAAACACATAAAGATAGTTTAGTAAATAATAGAAAGTTTGTCAAGACATAATCTGAGAAAAATTGACTAAAATAATAAAAGCGATGAACGCTTTACATGCAGATTCGGGAATGAGAGGGAAGAAGCGATGGAAGAGAGACAGTCCATGGGAAATTTTCAGATGAGGACGGACCTGGCGCTGGAGGCAAGGGAGAGCATCAGCGAGGCGGACAGCAGGCTGCGGGGCGTCAGGGTAGAGGAATGCTATCACGAGGAGGAGGACATCCGCGTGACCAAGGTGATGATAGACACCATGAACGCCGCCAAGACCATGGGGAAGCCCATGGGCATCTACGTGACCATGGAGGCCCCGGCCATGGTGGAGCCGGACGAGGACTACCACAGGGAGATATCCGGCCGCCTGGCGGAGGAGATCCTGGAGCTGCTGCCGGGGGCGGAGGAGGAGCAGTCCATCCTTGTGGTGGGGCTGGGCAACCGGGAGGTGACCGCGGACGCCCTGGGTCCCCAGGTGGTGGACAATCTCTTCATCACCAGGCATATAGTCCGGGAGTACGGGACGGCGGCCTACAACTGCAGCAAGATGAACCAGATCAGCGCCCTGGAGCCGGGGGTCATGGCCAAGACCGGCATGGAGACCGCGGAGATCGTCAAGGGCGTGGTGGAGCAGACGGCGCCCGACGCGCTGATCGTCATAGACGCCCTGGCGGCCCGTAGCGTCAGGCGGCTGAACCGCACCATCCAGATCACCAACACCGGCATACAGCCGGGCTCCGGGGTGGGGAACCACAGGAACGCCCTGACCCAGGAGAGCCTGGGGGTGCCCGTGATAGCCATCGGCATCCCTACGGTGGTGGATGCGGCCACCATCGTGGCAGACGCCCTGGACAAGCTCCTGGAGGAGAAGGATCTGGAGAATGTGAGGTACCGGGAGAAGCAGCAGCTGCACTTCGCGGAGCTGAACAATATGTATATGACGGGCAAGGACATCGACGCTGTGATCAAGAGGGTCAGCTTCACGGTGTCCGAGGGCATCAACATCGCCATCGGGGAGACCTTCATGGAGCGCTAGCCGCGGCCAGCCGGCTTTCCCGGCAATTCTATCATGGAACGGCACAGACGGGCATATATTTGGAAGGGAAGAAAGGAAGTGCAGTGCCGTAGAAATGAAGACCAGGAAAGCTTTTGCCGGAAAAAGGGCCGGAAGGCTCATTCTGCTGGCCCTTCTGATTCTTGGGATACAGGCGGCGACGAAGAGCTGCAGCGCGGTCTCCGTATCCACAGGGCAGGATACCGTGGGCGAGGCCATGCTGAAGAGCATATGGGACGGGGCCCGCACCTTATTGTACAGCCAGTTCATGCCGGGCATCGCCTTCATGGAGGAGGGCGGCCACGGAACCTGGTGGCTCCTGCGGGAACAGATCGCCTGCCTGTTTCCTTTTTACGGATATGTGACAGGACAGCAATCGGGGGAGCAGGGGGAGGATGCCGAGGACATCCGCACGATCCTGCTGGCCGAGGCGGAGGAGGAGACCTGGCAGCCGGAGGAACCCCTGCCGGAGGACATCCCCTCGGATGAAAGCGCCCCCTCCCCGGACGGGGCGGGGACGGCGGGCCAGGAGGGCGGCACCCTGCCGGAACAGGCCGATCTGGCGGATCTCCTGCGGGCGGAGAACCAGGCGGCCATGCAGCAGCGCCCCGGCGTATTCCTGCGCCATGAGAAGCAGGTGAGCCTGGATCTGGAGCCCCTGGGCGACTACGAGACGCTGATACAGCAGTTCTACACCGTGGACGCCAACACCGTGGCGGGCAGCGACCAGCTGGACATACATAAACTGATGGGCCAGGACATGACCATATCCAAGGACGCGGAGGGGCCCCAGATCCTCATCTACCACACCCATGCCCACGAGGAATTCGCGGATTCCACGCCCGGGGACATGTCGGAGACCATCATGGGCGTGGGGGAGAGGCTGACCACAATCCTGACGGAGGAGTACGGCTATCAGGTGCTCCACCATCTGGGGCAATATGACACGGAATCCAGGGACGATTCCTACGCGGTGGCGCTGGGGGACCTGGAGGCGCTGCTGCAGCAATATCCCTCCATCCAGGTGGTGATCGACCTGCACAGGGACGCCATGCCCGAGGGCACCCGCCTTGTGATGGACCTGGACGGCAGGCCCACGGCCAGGTTCATGTTCTTCAACGGTCTGTCCCGCACCAAGAAGACGGGCAACATCTCGTACCTGTACAATGAGAACCTGGACAGCAACCTGGCCTTCTCCTTCCAGATGCAGAAGACGGCCATGGAATACTATCCCAACCTCACCAGGCGGATCTACCTGAGGGGCTACCGCTACAACATGCACCTGCGGCCCAAATCCCTGCTCATCGAGCTGGGGGCCCAGAACAATACCCTGGAGGAGGTCATGAACGCCTGCGACCCCCTGGCCCATATCCTGGATCTGGTGCTGTCCGGGAGCGGCTAGCCCTGGAATGCTCCGGGAACCTTTACCGGGCTGTCAGCACCCAGCCAGGGAGCCAGCGCAGATACCTGGCCACGAAGGAGGCCTCCACCGGCTGGCCCGCCAGCACCGGGTAGAACAGCAGGAACAGGGCGAAGACGAGCAGGCCGTACAGCACCGCCGTCAGGAAGAACAGGCGCTTCGATACGCGCCTTTTCCACTGCAGCAGGCTGTACATGACCATCAGCACCACGAATGCCACGCTGGGGAAATAGTGGTAGATGAAGGTGTCCCGGGTCACGAAGAACCAGGGCAGGTACTGGGCCAGGTATCCCACGGTGAGGAACGCGGCGTTCCGGTCCCTCCTGCCTATCCAGAGCCAGACCATGTAGACGCAGGCAGGGATCCCCGCCCACCACACCGCCGGATTGCCGAAGGCGCTGATGCCTTCCCGCAGGCCTCCCTGGGCCGTCTGCGTGACCACGCGGGAATAGTACCAGATGGGCCGGGAGATCACGGGCCACTCATACCAGGCCGAGGCGTAGGGGTGGTCGGAGACCAAAGTGCTGTGGTAGGAGAACATGGTGCCTTGGTTGTACAGCATCCGGCCCAGGAGCCCCCTGTCCCCATAATCCCGGAAGGGCAGGTAGCTCAGCAGATAGATGGCGGCGGGCACGGCCACGAAGAAGACCAGGCAGAAGAGAACCGTCCGCCCGGCATATCCGTGGAAGCACTGGAGGATATGGGCATGGGAGATGCCGTCGCTCTCCCCCTGGGGGTCATCCTTCGCGTAGAGATACTCCCGGTATCTGCGGTACAGCGCGGAGAAGAAGAGCAGCGCAAGCCCCGCCCCGGCGTAGATGCCCGTCCATTTGCTGGCGATGCCGAACCCCATGCAGACTCCGCAGGCCCCCAGGGGGAGCCAGGTCTTTTTTAAGGCGGTATCGTAGAAGCTCAATGTGACATACCGATACATGAAGAGGTACATCAATATCACGAAGAAGGTCACGTAAGTGTCGATGGTGGCGATCCTGGTCTGGGTGAAGTGCATGAAGTCGAAGGCGAACAGCACGCAGGCCAGGGCCGCGGGCAGGGTCTCCCCGGCGATCCGCCTGGCGAACAGGTACAGCGCAGGCACCATGGCGATGCCGAAGAGCGTCCCCATGATGCGCCAGCCGAAGGGGTTCATGCCAAAGAGCGCCACCCCCAGGGCGATGAAGGCCTTCCCCATGGGAGGATGGGTGTTCTCATAGGAGGTAAGCCCGTGGAGGAACTCGTAGGCCGTGCGCCCGTGGTAGATCTCGTCGAAGTACATGCCGTTGCGGAAAGTGAAGGCATCCGGGTACAATTCCCCCTCGTCGAACAGGGCGGGATAGTCCGCCGCGTTCTCGGGCAGGAGGATGTTCCCCGCCGCATCCCGGAACACCAGCTCTATGAGGGAGGCCTGGTCGTCTGTCAAAGTGAGGCGCAGCTGCGCGGCGGAGGCCTGGAAGGCCGCCTCCTGCCAGGTGAAGACCTTGTCCATGGACAATTCCCCCAGATAGGACCAGCCCTGGTCCGTTTCCCCTTTTCCCTCCACCACGAAAGTCCTGCCGTGCCAGGGCGCTATGTAATAGGAAAGCGAGGCGGGCGCACCGGAGCCGAAGGAGAGCTCTATGGACTGGCCCTGCGCCATGTCCAGGCAGGTGACGGGAGCCTCCCGCTCCCCCAGGTCATAGAGGGCGAAACAGCCGTACACCGCCGTGACGGCCAGCATGCAGAGGACGTCCGCCCTGTTCAGGGAGAGCCTCCCGCAGGAGCGCTGGGGGGGAACGCCCCGGAGGCCTGGGGCCTGTCCGCCGTAATGCCTGTAAGCCGTGCGGTAGAACAGGGCTCCGCACAAAAGCATGCCCGCCGACACCAGCAGGATGGAGGCCGACCTCCTGTCATAGGCGGCGGGGTCGTAGAAGAACAGCACCCACGCCGTGTTGTAGAAATGCAGGACGCCGAAGCCGGCAAGGCAGACATATGTCCCGGAAACGGGCCTGTAGATATAGGCCAGCATCAGCAGCGCCAGGGCGGGATAGAGGTAGCGCTCATGCATCCGCACGGAGAACAGGAAGACCGTGACCACCGTGAAGGCCGCCAGGAAGGGATATTTCGCCTTAGAGTCCCTGCCCCGCACCCGCAGGCCAAGCAGCACCGTCAGCGCCGCGGCTGCGACGATCGCCAGGGTGCCGAAGCACCGGTAGGGGATGCCCCAGAACCCATTGTCCTGGCTGACCCAGTTCAGGCCCAGGAACCCCCACAGATTGCAGGCGTTCACCGCCGCGTAAGGGTAGGAGCCCAGGGTGTCCAGAAGCTGTGCCGCCACCTCCTCCAGGCCGAAGGGCAGGCAGAGGATGACGCCCCCCAGGGCCACGGCCAGGCACTGGGACAGGCAGTGCAGGAGCTCCGGCAGAAAAGCCGCCGCCCCTCCTCTGTCCCTGCGGCCGGCCCGGATCCGGTCTATGGTGCCCACCAGGAGCACAGGCCCCAGGAGCAGCATCTGGGGCTTGACCAGGAACCCCAGGCCAAAGGCGATGTACGCGGGATACATCCGCCCGCGGATCAGCGAGACGCACAGGGACACTGCCGCCAGCGCCGTCAGGGAGTCCACCTGGCCCCAGACGGAGGAGTTCAGCAGGATGGCCGGATGGAACAGGTAAGCGGCGCAGAGGAAGAGGGCGTGCCGCCCGGAGAGCCTGTCCGCGGCCTCCCGGCACAGCAGCCAGCCGCATGCCAGGTCGCAGAGGATGGAGGGGAGCTTCAGCAGCACCAGATGGGCGGCGGAATAGTACCCTATCCCCAGGAGCCTGCGGATGCCGCCCAGGAGCCAGAGCACATACAGATATCCCGGCGGATAGTCCGAGAAGACATCCGGGTCGTAGAAGCCGCCGGGCCCTACCTCGCAGATCCTCTCGGCCCATGCCGCGAAGCAGGCCGTGTCGGTGCCGAAGCCCCTGGACAGGGCAGCGGCGGCCAGCCGCAGGGCCAGGGCGGCCAGGAACAGGGCGGCAAAGCAGCCCGCCCCCGGGGCGGGACGGTTTCTTTTGGATGCGATCAGACATGCCCCCATGAGGAGGGCTCCCGACAATGCGGCAAGATGAATGAAAATCATGGTCCTTCTTTCCTTTTATAATCGCTTTCGATTTGTTTAGAATTTATTATAGCAAAAAAAGTGGTAGAAGGAAAGCTTTTGTGTTATACTGATTGAGTGTGAATCAAAAAGCCGTTATACGGGACTTGAAAGGGCTGATTTGAGGGTATGGACGCTTTCGTGAGCTTTCGGAACGTGAAAAAAGTGTATAAGACCGGCGAGGTGGAGATCACGGCCCTGCACGATGTGGACTTTGAGATCGAGAAGGGGGAGTTCTGCGTCATCGTAGGCGCCTCCGGCGCGGGCAAGACCACCATCCTGAACATCCTGGGGGGCATGGACACGCTGACAGAGGGGGAGGTGTACCTGGACGGCCAGAGGGTCTCCTCCTTTACGAAGAAGCAGCTCACCGCCTACAGGCGCTATGACGTGGGCTTCGTGTTCCAGTTCTACAACCTGGTCCAGAACCTGACGGCCCTGGAGAACGTGGAGCTGGCGGCCCAGATTTGCCGGAACCCCCTGGACGCGGGCGAGGTGCTGGAGCAGGTGGGGCTGAAGGAGCGGGCAGGCAATTTCCCGGCCCAGCTCTCCGGCGGGGAGCAGCAGCGGGTGGCCATCGCCAGGGCCCTGGCCAAGAACCCCAAGCTCCTGCTCTGCGACGAGCCCACCGGCGCCCTGGACTACAATACGGGCAAGGCCGTGCTGAAGCTCCTGCAGAATACCTGCAGGGAGGTGGGCAAGACCGTGGTGGTCATCACCCACAACCAGGCCCTGACGGCCATGGCCGACCGGGTCATCACCGTGAAGAGCGGCACCATCGTGAATACGGTGAAGAATGAAAAGATAGTCGATATTTCGGAAATCGAGTGGTGAGCCTATGCGGGGAATCAGGAAGACGACTTTCAGGGAAATCAAATCGAGCTTCGGGCGTTTCCTGGCGATCTTCGGCATCGTGGCGCTGGGGGTGGGCTTTTTCGCGGGGCTGAAGGTGACCACCAGCGCCATGGTGGAGACCGTGACGGGATATCTGGGGGAGCACGGGTTCTACGACCTGCGGCTGGTGTCCACATTGGGCTTCGACCAGGAGAACGTGGACTTTTTCGCCACGGCCAGGGATGTGGAGGCGGCGGAGGGGGCCATCTCCTTTGACGTACTCTACGAGCTGGGGGAGGACCGCAGCGGCGTCATCAAGACCTACAGCATGCCGGAGGCGCTCAATACCCTGAAGCTCATATCCGGCAGGCTGCCGGAGACCGGATCGGAGTGCGTGCTGGACAGCGCCGTCTTCGGGAAGTCCGTGGTGGGCGGCGTGATCCGTCTGTCCGAGGACAACGCGGAGGGGGATCTGGAGCATTTTGCCCACAGGGAGTATACGGTGGTAGGGCTGGTGCAGTCCCCCCTTTACATCCAGTATGAGCGGGGCAATACCACGCTGGGCTCCGGGCGGCTGGACGGCTTCGCCTACCTGACGCCCCAGGGCTTCGACGTGGACTATTATACGGAGGTCTATGTGCGCTTCCAGCAGGATTTCCCCCTATACAGCCAGGACTACGATGCCTTCATAGACGAGAAGACATCCGTGTGGGAGGAATTCGCCGATACCCAGGCCCAGGCCCGGTATGAAAGGCTCTTTGAGGAGGGCAGCCGGAAGCTGGCCGATGCGCGCGCAGAGCTTTCTGACAGCCGCGTCCTGGGAGAGCGGGAGCTGGAGAATGCAAAAGAGCAGTTGGAGGATGCCAGGAAGCAGCTGGAGGACGGGGAGAAGGCCCTGGCGGACGCGAGAGAGGAGCTGGCGGAGGGAGAGAGCACCATCCGCGAGAAGGAGAAGGAGATCTCGGACGCGAGGCTCACCATCGCCCAGAAGGAGGCGGAGCTTGCGGACGGCGAGGCCACCATCGTCCAGAAGGAGGCGGAGCTTGCCGCGGCCAGGACCACGGTGAACGAAAACGAGGTGGCGCTGCGCCGGGGGGAGCGGGAGCTCTCCGAGGGCAAGGCCCAGCTCCGGAGCGGCGAGGCGGCGGTCACGGTGACCAGGCGGCTCCTGGACGAGAGCAGGTTCCAGCTGGAGAGCCAGCTGGAGGAGCTGCGGCAGGGCGAGGGGGAGCTGAACGCCTCCCTCATCGCCAGCCTGGAGGAGGCCCTTGCCAGGCTGGATACGGTGGAGGCGGAGCTCGCGGCCCAGGAGGCGGAGCTTGCGGCGGCCAGGGCCCAGATCGCGGAGAGCGAGGCCCAGCTGGACAGCGGCTGGGTGGCCATCGCCTCGGCCAGGGCCCAGCTGGAGGACGGCCAGAGGGCCCTGACGGAAGGGAAAATGGAGATCGAGAGCGGCAGGCAGCAGCTCGAGAGCGCCAGGAAGACCCTGGAAGAGGGGGAGGAAGCCCTTGCCTCGGCCAGGGAGGAGCTGGCGGAGGGCAGGGAGGCCCTTGCGGAGAACGAGGCCGGGCTGGCGGATGCCCAGCGGGAATACGCGGATGGGGAGAAGGAGTACCAGGAGGCGAAAGCGGAGTTCGATGAAAAGATAACGGACGCGGAGGTGGAGATCGCAGACGGCCAGAAGGAGCTGGACGAGCTGAAGAAGCCGGACGCCTACGTGCTGGGCCGGGACACCAACATCGGCTATGTGTGCTTCGAGAACGATTCCTCCATCGTGGACGGCATCGCCAATATCTTTCCGGTGTTCTTCTTCCTGGTGGCGGCGCTGGTATGCATCACCACCATGAACAGGATGGTGGAGGAGCAGCGGACCCAGATCGGCGTGCTGAAGGCCCTTGGCTACGGCGAGGGCACCATCATGTCCAAATATATGATCTACTCCGGCCTGGCGGCCCTGTCGGGCTGCATCTTCGGATTCTTCCTGGGCACATGGGGGTTTCCGGAGGTCATATGGTTCTGCTACGGCCTCATGTACGACACGGATCCGATCCGCTATGTGTTCGACGGCAGGCTGGCGGTGATATCCCTGGCGGTGTCGCTGCTGTGCTCCATCGGCACCACATGGCTCTCCTGCCGCATGGAGCTGGCCCAGGTGGCAGCGGCCCTGATGCGCCCGAAAGCGCCGAAAGCGGGCAAGCGGGTGCTCCTCGAGTACATCCCCTTTGTGTGGAGGAGGCTCAGCTTCCTGCACAAAGTGTCCCTGCGCAACATCTTCCGGTACAAGAAGCGCCTCTTCATGATGATCGTGGGCATCAGCGGCTGCACGGCGCTGCTGGTGACGGGCTTTGGGGTCAAGGATTCCATCGCGGACATCGGCGACAGGCAGTTCAAGGAGATCCAGACCTATGACTGCGGGGTGACCTTGAAGGAGGATGCCGATGAGGCGCTGCGGGAGGAGCTGGACGGGATGGAGGCCATCGCGGGCTACACCTGCGTCATGGAGAAGAACATGGACCTGGAGGCGCAGGCAGGGGTGAAATCCGTCTACCTGGTCACAGGGACCAAAGAGGGCATGGCGCCTTTTTTGAACCTCCATACGGAAAAAGGGGAGCCGATCGACTATCCCGGAACCGGGGAGGCAGTGATCTCCCATAAGCTGGCGGAGGATTACGATATCCGGATCGGCGGGAGGATAACCCTCCGGGACAGCGACAGGAAGGAGCTGTCCGTGGAGGTGACCGGGATCTACGAGAACTATCTGTACAATTACGTGCATGTCTCCGAGGACACCTGGCTGGAGCAGATGGGCCAGGAGCCGGAGCGCCGGACCGTGTACCTGAACCTGGTGCAGGGATCGGAGGAGGGGAGCCCTGTGCTCTCGGACGTGCCCACGATCCATGAGCTCTCCGCGGAGCTGATGCAGCTGGACCAGGTGGCCAATGTGAGCGTAAGCTCGGACATGATGGAGCGCATCGGCAGCATGCTCTCCGCCCTGGACATCATCGTGGTGGTGGTCATCCTGTGCGCGGCGGGGCTGGCCTTCATCGTGCTCTACAACCTGACCAACATCAATATCACGGAGCGGATCAGGGAGATCGCCACCATCAAGGTGCTGGGCTTCTATAAAAGGGAGACCAATGCCTATGTGTTCCGGGAGAACGTGCTCTTAAGCGCCTTTGGCATGGCGCTGGGACTGGGGCTTGGATATCTGCTGCACAGGCTCGTCATGCGGGAGATCCGGGTGGACATGATCGCGTTCCACATCTACGTCAAGCCCATCAGCTATGTGTACAGCGGGATCCTCACGCTGCTCTTCGCCTGGCTGGTGAACCTGGCCATGGGCGGCAAGCTGGAGGCGGTCAGCATGACGGAGTCGCTGAAGAGCATAGATTGATCATAGATTCATGAAAGGATGAAAGCAATGAAATTCGATATGCATTGTCACACAAAGGAGGGCTCCCTGGACGGGAAGGTGCCCATAGAGGGGTTCATCTCCTGCCTGAAGGAGAAGGGCTTCGGGGGGATGCTGGTCACCGACCATGACTCCTACAAGGGATACCGAAGCTGGAAAAGGCAGCATGAGGACGGGGATGAAGACGGATTCGTAGTCCTGAAAGGGGTGGAATATGACACCATCGACGCGGGCCATATCCTGGTGGTCATGCCGGAGGGCGTGAAGCTGAAGATCCTGGAGCTGCGGGGCCTGCCGGTCCAGTTCCTGATAGACATCGTCCATAAGAACGGCGGGATCCTGGGCCCCGCCCACCCCTGCGGAGAGAGGTATCTGAGCATCACCAACACCAGGAAGCACAAAAACCGCCTGGCCGTGATGGACAGATTCGACTTCCTGGAGGGCTTCAACGCCTGCGAGAGCCCGGAGAGCAACGCCACCGCCATGGAGATCGCCGCCAGGTTCGAGAAGCCGGTCTTCGGCGGCAGCGACGCCCACAAGGAGGAGTGCGTGGGCCTGGCCTATACGGAGCTTGAGGAGGGGATCGCCTGCGAGTCGGACCTGATCCGGCTGGTGAGAGAGCGGGGGCGGGAGGCCTGCACCTGCGGAGGCCGGTACTACATGGGCACCACCAAGGAGCGGATAGGCAGGATGAACGAGGTGCTGGTGCAGTCCTTCTGGTTCTATAACCACGTAGCCAGCCTGATCCGGGCCAGGAAGCGCAGGCGGGAGCTGGGCAAGCTCTACATCCGCGTAAAATAAAGGAAAAATGACGCTTTTATTACAAAATGATTGCAAAATTAAGCTTTCTTCTTCTGTAATTCATAAAATCTTAAGGTGCATTTTCCGGATAGTGTGATATACTCAATATGTGGCGCTGCATAGCCTACATATTGAGCTGTTTTTATGCACAGGCCCGGGCAGGGGAAATGGGCTGCCCGTCCCTGTGACGATTTTTGAAAAAGGAGCATACGAAAATGAAGCCTACGAAAAAGCGTACAATCCGCAGACGCCTCCTGGCGATGGCCCTGGCGGCGGTCACGGCGCTCTCCCTGGCTGCCTGCGGGAATTCCGCAGGGGGGGAGACGGTGAAGAAGGAATGGGTCTGGGTGCCGGAGTTCGTCACCATTGAGGACGAGAGCGTATCCTACTATGACATGCAGCTGGTGGGGGATGCCCTCTGCTATCAGTCCTACGACTACAATGAGGAGACGGGGGAAGCCACCCAGAGCATCTGCAGGTATTCCCTGGCGGACGGCAGCATTGAGAAGACGCCGTTGTCTTACGTGGAGGAGAAGAACTGGAGCATGAACCGCGTGGCCTTTGCCCAGGACGGCAGCATGTACGCGGTGGTGAACGTCTATGGCGAGGATTACAGCAAGTCCGAGACATTCCTGTGCAAGTTCGGTGCCGATGGCAAGCAGATATTCGCGGAGGACATGACCAGCCTGGTGGCCGAGAGCTACACGGATTCCATCGCCATCGACGGCGAGGGACGGATCTATGTGGCGGGGGATGCCAATATCTGGCTGTTCGACGCGGATGGGAACAAGCGGGGGACAGTGACCCTGGGATCCGATGTCAACTGGGTCCGGGCCATGGGCAGCGGCAAGGACGGCAAGATGTACATATGCTATTACAGCAGCAATGGCGGCAATTCCCTGTCCGACATCGACTTTGACGGCAAGAAGGTCGGCAATACCTATGAGAACTTCCCCGGCAGCAACAGCAACACGCTGGTGCCCGGCATCGAGAAGGACTTCCTGTCCCAGGACGGCAGCAGGGTGTACGAGTACGACGTGAAGTCCCAGACAGCCACGGAGCTGTTCTCCTGGCTGGACAGCGACATCAACGGCAACTATGTGCAGGGATTCTGGGGGCTGGAGGACGGCCGCATCCTGGCCGTCACCAGGGACTATGAGACCGATGAGAACGGCATCGCGCTTCTGACCAAGACAAAGGCCAGCGAGGTGCCCCAGAAGGAGACGATCGTCATCGGCAGCCTCTACGGCGGCTCCGACATCCAGTCCGCGGCGGTGAAGTTCAATAAATCCAATGACAAGTACCGCATCAGCATCAAGGGCTATCTGGACTTCAACGGCTGGGACGGGAACGATTACGAAGCCTACATGGCGGACGGCATCAATCGGATGAACAATGACATCACCTCCAGCAACTGCCCGGACATCCTGGACCTGAGCGGCCTGAACATCAAGCAGCTGGCGGCCAAGGGCGTCTTCGAGGATCTGAACGGCTATCTGGACAAGAGCGAGAAGCTGGGCCGGGAGGATTTCCTGGCGAACATCCTGGAGGCCTATACCCTGGACGGGAAACTGGTGAGCATCCCCTACAGCTTCCAGATGACTACCGTAGCGGGCAAGGGGTCTGAGGTGGGCACGGAGATGGGATGGACCATAGACGAGCTGATCGCCTATGCGGATGCCCATCCGGATACCCAGCTTTTCGACAATATGTCCAAAGAACAGATCATGATGTACCTGATGATCTACAATGCGGATTATTTCATCGACTGGT
>CAMTBF010000011.1 GCA_947068385.1 uncultured Lachnospiraceae bacterium | reverse complement strand
CTGCATTTTGATCAACTACTTTTTTCAGTTTTATGATGGGCGGCTGAACTGTAACCCTTACTTTGCGCCAAAGTAGGCCTGAATGCCCTGGGCCATCCCCTCCACCAGCCTGTCCTGATAGGCCTGGGAGGTGATGGCCTGGCGCTCCGCGCCGTCGGACAGGAAAGCGGTCTCTATCAGGCAGGAGGGCATGGACGCATAGCGGACTACATACAGCTCGTCCGTCTCCTGGGTTCCCCTGTCCACGGCCCCTGTCTTCTCCACGGCCCCCTTATGCACCAGCCCGGCCAGGCGGCCGCTGTCCGCCAGGTTCCCGCAGTACCAGGTCTCGATGCCGGACACCCCGGGCTCGTTGCCGTCATAGGCATTCTGGTGGATGCTGACGAAGATGTCCGCCCCGGCGTCCTGGGCCATCTTCACCCGCTCCTCCAGGGAGGGCAGGCTCTCGTCGTCCTCCCGCAGCATCACGGTCTCGAAGCCCATCTCCTGAAGCTTCCCGGAGAGGCCTTTCGCCAGCTCCAGATTCACCTTCGCCTCCGACACGCCGTCCCGGTAGCAGCCGTCGTCCTCCCCGCCATGCCCGGCATCGATGGCTACCAGCCCGGCGGGCGCCGCCTGGTCGTTGGTCAGGAAGAGGTTCCCCGGGTTCCCGGCGTCCGCGGCCTGGGAAAGCTGTCCGGGCCCTCCGTTGTCCGTCCCTTTGGCGAAGACGCTTATGGCGCTTATGCATTTATCGGCCAGCAGGAAGCACCCCTTGCCGAGCAGGGCGGCGGACAGAAAGAAAGCTGCCACGAACACCGCCATCCCTGCCAGCTTTCTTTTTCCGAGATTTTTTCTAGGATTCTTCCCGGAATCCTGTCCTCTGCCGCTCTGTCTGCCCATGTGCCGTACCTCTCTTTCCTTGTTCCAGGTACAGCATACCAGGCGGCGTTATCATAGTGTCATCTTTTTTGTATCCGTCCCTTATCTTTTTTGTATCAAAGTTGTAACATAGGGATGCGCTCCGCCTACTTGGAGATCTTCAGGTACAGCTCGTTGATCCCCTCATAATACCCCACGGTGGCCACCACGTCCTCCTTCTCCATCCCCGAGAAGGTATATTTTTTGAAATAAGGGGTGTTCTCCGACAGAGGGTTGGTGTTCCCGTACTCCTCCGGCTCCCCCAGCTCCATGTAGGCCGCCCATGCGGCCACCATGCCGTCCGCGTCCACGGCCTCCCAGGAGTCGATCCCCGTCCGGGCGTAGAATTCATATATCTTGCCCGTGTCCGCGTCCACATAGGCGTCCAGCAGGCGGTTCTCCTTGTTGGCGTTCTGCAGGGTGGTGTCCAGGCTGATCTTCCAGACCAGCACGTTGTTCTGGGGGTCGGGCACATCGATGGCGGAGTACAGCACGGCGCTGTAGGAATCCCCCGCCAGCTCTTGGATGCCCTCCGGCAGTATCCCCTTTTCTTTCAGCTCCCGCAGGCCCTGGTTGGCCAGCTGGATTCCCGCGCTCTCCTCCACGTCATGGCCGGAGGCGTCCTTTTTGTTGGCCACGAAGGCGTAGATGCCCGTCAGGTTCTCGTAGTCCAGGCTCCCCCGGGTCATGGCGTTCTGGTCGCTCTCGGGCAGGATCTGGTTGTTCAGGCATTTGGAGAGGATGTACACCTTTTCGTTGCTGCCCAGGGAATAGCGGTACCCTTCCGTCCCGGTCCGGGCCTCCTGGGCCTGGATCTGGTTCAGGATGGCCTTGTCCCGGTACTGCGCCAGGGCCTCGGGGCCCCACACGGCCAGCCCCACGATGATCGCTGCCAGAGGGATCAAGAGCAGGCTAAGCTTCTCCCAGTTCTTTCTCGTCATATTCATCCTCCCCATCCCCTTCCGCCTCCTGCCGGGTGGCCTCTTCCTGTGCGGCTTCGTCCTCTCCGGAACCGTCCCCTTCCTGTTCCGGGCAGGCATCTGCCTGTGTCTCCCGCAGGGCCTTGTGGGCCATCTCATTGCGCAGGAGGGTCTCCTCCGCCTTCTGCCTCTGCGCCCCGTCCGGCCCGGCCTCTCCTTTTTTGTCGGGAATGACGAAGCTGATGCAGGTGCCCTCTCCCACCTTGCTCTCTATCTGCAGCTCGCTGTCATGGAGCCGCAGGATCTCCACGCACAGCGCAAGGCCTAAGCCCGCCCCGTTCCTGCTGCGGGAGCGGGACTTGTCCACCATGTAGAAGGCCTCGGTGACCCTCATCAGCTCCTCCTGGGGGATGCCCACCCCGTAGTCCCTCACCTGGAAGGCGTAGGCATCCTCCATGCGCTTTCCCAGCACCTCCACCAGGCCGCCCTCGCTGGACGCCTTGCAGGCATTGTCCACCAGGTTCAGCAGGACGGATTTCAGGAGAGTGGCCTCCGCGTATACGGTGCCGCTGCCAAAGGCGAACCGGATCCTCTGCTCCTTGTTCCCGGCGAACATGTCCTTCAGGTATTGGAAGAGCACCTTGGCCGCCACGGGCTGGGGGTCGATGGTCTCCCGCTTGGTGACGATGATGTCCAGCAGGCGGAAGGACATGTTCTCCAGGCGCTTCCCCTCTGTATAGATGTAGTTGGAGGACAGGAAATGCTTCTCCTCGTCCAGCTTCCTTGACCGCAGGAGGTCCGCGTAGCCGATGATGGAAGTCAGTGGCGTCTTCAATTCATGGGCGAAGGCGGCTATGAAGTCCTCCCTGGACCTCACTGCCTCCTGCAGCTCTCCGATGGTGTCCTCCAGCACATTGGCCATGCTGTTGAAGTCCACGGTGAGCTGGCCCAGCTCGTCGCTGCTGACCTTTTGGGCCCGGTAGCTGTAGTCCCCCTGGGACATGCGCCTGGTGGCGCCGGTGAGCAGGCGGATGGGCTTGGTGAGCCAGGTGCAGATGAGGAACATGACGACGGAGCTGCACGCCAGCATGGCCAGGGTCACCCGCCTGTAGACGGAGAAGCCCATGGCCCGCTCCTCGAACACCTCGGTCACGTCCTCCAGCGTCTCCAGGTACAGGCTCCTGTCCAGGGCATCGACCATGATCCCGGTGTGGACATAGTATCTGTCCCCCTGGGAGGCTATCTGCCAGATCTTGGTCTCCTTCCCGATCTGCTGCAGCAGGCTGGTGTCCTGGGCGAAGCCGATGCTCTGGTAGAGCACCTCCCTCTCCTCATTGGACAGCCGCAGGTACCGCTCCGTGCCCTGGCCGCTGCTCTCCAGCTTGCTGCCGATCTGCTCCACGGCCACGTCCTGGAGCACATTGTATTTGGTGGGTATGTTCAGGGCCGCGGTCTCGAAGGCGAACCGCAATATGTTGCTGCCGTCCAGGGCCTGGGCCACCTCCCGCTCCATGGATTTCCGGAAGACGGAGTTCACGAAGAGGTATCCGCTGAGCCCGAAGGCAACGGCCATGATGATGATCGTCCATAGCAGGATCTTGTTCACAAACTTCATGCTCAGATCTCCAGCCGGTAGCCCACCTTGTACACGGCCACCAGGTTCTCCTCCCAGCCCATCTTCCGGCGCAGCCTCTGGACATGGAGGTCCAGCGTCCGGCTGTCCGCCAGGTACTCGTCCCCCCACACCTTCTCATAGAGGTTCTCCCGGAACAGGGCAATGTTCTTGTTGCTGATGAACAGCACCAACAGGCCGTACTCCTTGTTGGTGAGCACCACGGGCTTCCCGGCCTTCGTCACCTTCCTGGCCTCCGTGTCCACCACCACGTCCCCGGCGGTGAGGGTGGTCTCGGTCTTGTTGTAGCGCCGCAGCACCACCTCCACCCTGGCCACCAGCTCCACCACGTCGAAGGGCTTCACCAGGTAGTCCTCCGCCCCCAGCTTCAGGCCCTTGACCCTGTCCCGGACTTCATGTTTTGCCGTGATGAATATGACGGGAATCCGTAGCGGCCTGATATATTCCATGATGTCGAAGCCGTCCGCCCCGGGCAGCATGATGTCTAATAGAATCAGGTCGAAGTCCTCCGCCTCGATCATATCGATCGCTTCCAGTCCGTCCTGCACGGTCCTGCAGTGGTATCCCGCCGCCGACAGATTGATGTCTATCAGGTCGCAGATGGACTTTTCATCGTCTACAATCAGTATCTTGATCATTCCTCTTTTGGCCACCCCCAATATTCTCTGATGATTCCCACCAGCTCCTCCATGGTATCCTCCTCGGTGCACTGATAGATGTCGCCGAAATTCTTCTCCGCCTCAAATCCGTCCGTGCGCTGGTAGTAGATGTCGCATTTCGTGTCGATCAGAAGCTCCCCCTCCGGGCCGGAATAGCTGTACCTGGCCAGCACCACCACGTCCTTCATGCCGTCCCCGTCCATGTCCCGGCAGACCATGCCCTTCAAGGCGTAGAGGTTGTCGTAGTCCTCCATGGGCTGGAAGCTCCAGACGATGTCCCCCTCACCGTTCACCAGGTAGATCATGAACACGTCATAATCGGCTATGGTGATGAAGCCCGGGGCCACCAGGAGCCTGCCCTGCTTCTCGAACTCTATGGTGTAGCTGTGCTCCCGCACCAGCTGGAAGCCATGCTGCTTGAGCTCCTCCAATGTGGTGGCGGTGTAGAGGATCTCCGTGGATCTGCCCTCCCCCACATAGGCGGCGATGAAGTCCGCGCTCTTGTTCATGCTGAAGCGGTTTATCTTGTCGGAGATGCGCCAGTCCCGGTAGAAGTCCCCGTCCCGCTGGAACAGCACGTCCCCCACCCTATAGCTCTTGCCCGCGTAGTCCCCGGTGTCGTTCTCGCATACGGTAATCAATACGATATCCGTCAGCCCGTCGTGGTCCAGCTCCTGGAAGGACACGGATTCCAGGCTCCTGGTGGGCTGCTCCAGCCGTCCCGGGTATCTGTAGTTGGTCTCCAGCTGGTTGGTCTTGAACAGCACGTCCCCGGCGCTGTCCACGATCAGAATCGCCAGCCTGTGGTATTCCCTGTGCATGAGGGGCACCAGCTCCACCTGGGCCTCGCCGAAGGTCTCCAGTTGTACCGGGAACCGCTGCTCCTCAATGATGTCATATCCGGCCTCCTCCACGTCCCCCAGGGACTGGATGCCCTCGAAGGCGCTCTGGTAGGCCTGGTACTGCTGCACCAGGAGCGCCACCGACTCGCTCTGGGCCTGTGCCCGCGCCGGATAGGCCATGCCCCCTACACAGGCCAGAAAGCATATCACCGTAATCGCTATACTCCTTTTCCCCATTGACAGCTCCTCCGTTCCTTTGTCATGGAAAACGAATCACTTATCTGAATACGGTACATCATACCCCATCATTGCATCATTTTTGCTACAAACCGGGCCCGCCCTTCTTCATTATAACCGCACCGGCAGCCGTTTGCAATAAGCCTTTACACCCCTCCGGAAATCTGTTATGATATTGAAAAACTTGTATAAAAGAAATGCCGCAAAGGAACGCAGAAGAATTCTGAACTGGGCAGAATAAAAGGCTGATGCACATGAAAAAAGACCTGACACAGGGAAACGTGACCAAAAACATGCTGCTGTTCGCAGGCCCCATGATACTGGGCAACCTCCTGCAGCAGTTCTATAATATCGCGGACACTTTGGTGGTGGGCCGCTTCCTGGGGCCGGACGCCCTGGCCGCGGTGGGGAGCGCCTACACCTTGATGACGTTCCTGACTTCCATCCTCATCGGCATGTGCATGGGTTGCGGGGCCTTATTTTCCTACTATTTCGGTAGGAAGGAGGAGTCCCGCATGAAGAGCGCGATGCGGCTCTCCTTCCTGCTCATCGGCGGGGCCACTGTCCTGCTGAACCTCCTGGTGATGGCACTCTGCCGCCCTATCCTGCGGCTGCTGCAGACGCCGGACGAGCTGATGGAGATGATGCACAGCTATGTGTGGATCATCTTCATGGGCCTTATCTTCGTCTTCCTATATAATTACTTCGCCTACCTCCTGCGGGCGGTGGGCAATTCCGTGGCGCCCCTATATTTCCTGGGCAGCACGGCGCTGCTGAACATCGTCCTGGACCTGGCCTTCGTCATCTCCTTCCGCTGGGGGATAGCCGGGGCCGCAGCCGCTACGGTGATCGCCCAGGCCGTGTCCGGCATCGGGCTCATGGCCTACACCTGGACAAAGGAGCCGAAGCTGCGCTTCCACAGGCGGGAAACCGGCGGAGAAAAGGCCTCCATGGGAGAAATCCTGCGCTTCTCCTTCTCCTCCTCCGTCCAGCAGTCCGTCATGAACTTCGGCATCCTGATGATACAGGGGCTGGTGAACAGCTTCGGCCCTGTGGTGATGGCGGCCTTCGCGGCGGCGGTGAAGATCGACTCCTTCGCCTACATGCCCGCACAGGAATTCGGCAACGCCTTCTCCCTCTTCATCTCCCAGAACCACGGCGCGGGCCGGGACGACCGGGTGAAGCAGGGGATGGGGAGCGCCCTGCGGGTGTCCATGGCCTTCTGCCTGGCAGTGTCCCTCGCGATCTTCCTGTTCGCCCCCTGGCTGATGATGCTCTTCGTCAGCCCAAAGGAGACTGCCGTCATCGCCGTGGGCGTGGGGTATCTCAGGATAGAGGGCGCCTTCTACTGCGGCATCGGCGTATTGTTCCTGCTCTACGGCTATTACCGGGGGATCAACCGGCCGGAAATGTCCCTGGTGCTCACGGTCATCTCTTTGGGGACCAGGGTGCTGTTGGCCTATGTGCTGGCCCCCATCCCCCAAATCGGCGTATACGGCATCTGGAGCGCCATCCCCATCGGCTGGCTCCTGGCGGACATCACGGGCATCCTGTACCGCAGGAGGCTCGAGAGGGCCGATGCGGGCAGCATGAAAACATGAACCGAAAAGCAGCCTCCCCGGCCCAACCTCCGAAAGCCGGGAAATAAAAAGGACAGCCATGGGGTGACTGTCCTTTTTAGAGAAGGTATTTCTTATGGGGTATAGCAAAAAACTATATAATGTATTGGGGGTTACGAGTATTATAATACCATCTGGCCCCGGTTTTGCCAACTCCCAAAACTAACAAATTTGACGAAGAATGAATTCTTTTTTTGTCTATTTTGCATAGGCGCTATGCCTCCAAGGCCCCATCCCCCGCCGGGAAGAGCGCCTCGAACTCCTCCCTGCCGATCCTCTCCTTTTCCAGCAGCAGCTTCGCGCAGCCATGGAGCACGTCCTCCCTGGCCAGGATGATCTCCTTCGCCCTGGCGTAGCACTCGTCGATGATGGCCTTCACTTCCCTGTCGATCTCGCCGGAGACGGCCTCGCTGTGGGCCTTGGCATGGGCCAGGTCCCGGCCTATGAAGACCTCGTCGTCGTCATCGTCATAGCAGATGACGCCGATGTTCTCCGACATGCCGAAGCGGGTCACCATCCGCCTGGCCACCTTGGTGGCCTTCTTGATGTCGCTGGAGGCCCCGGTGGTGATGTCCTGGAAGATGATCTGCTCCGCGATGCGCCCTCCCAGGGAGACCATGATCTCCTGGAGCATCTGCCCCTTGGTCAGGAACATCTCGTCCTTGTCCGGCAGGGGCATGGTATAGCCCGCCGCCCCTGCGCCCGTGGGGATGATGGACACCGTGTACACAGGCCCTACGTCCGGCAGCACATGGAACAGGATGGCATGTCCCGCCTCGTGGTAGGCCGTGATGCGCTTCTCCTTGTCGGACACCACCCGGCTCTTCTTCTCCGCGCCGATGCCCACCTTGACGAAGGCCTTCTCCACGTCCTCCTCCGCCACGAAGCCCTTGCCCTTCTTGGCCGCGTTGATGGCCGCCTCGTTCATCAGGTTCTCCAGGTCGGCCCCGGTGAAGCCCGCCGTGGTCTGGGCCAGCTGCCTTAAGTCCACGTCCTCCGCCAGGGGCTTGTTCCTGGAGTGCACCTTCAGGATGTCCTCCCTGCCGCTGACGTCCGGCGTCCCCACGGCCACCTTCCTGTCGAAGCGCCCGGGGCGCAGGATGGCCGGATCCAAGATGTCCACCCGGTTGGTGGCCGCCATGACGATGATGCCCTCGTTGACGCCGAAGCCGTCCATCTCCACCAGCAGCTGGTTCAGGGTCTGCTCCCTCTCGTCATGGCCGCCGCCCATGCCGGTGCCCCGCCGCCTGGCCACCGCGTCGATCTCATCGATGAACACGATGCAGGGGGCGTTCTTCTTGGCCTCCTCGAAGAGATCCCGGACGCGGGACGCGCCCACGCCTACGAACATCTCCACGAAATCGGAGCCGGATATGCTGAAGAAGGGCACGCCCGCCTCCCCGGCCACGGCCTTTGCCAGCAGAGTCTTTCCTGTCCCGGGAGGGCCCTCCAGGAGCACGCCCTTGGGGATCCTGGCCCCCACCTTGATATATTTGCCGGGGTCCTTTAGGAAATCCACGATCTCCTCCAGCTCCTCCTTCTCCTCCTTCAGCCCCGCCACCTGCTCGAAGGTGACGTTCTTGTCCCCCATGGACAGCCTGGCCCGGCTCTTGCCGAAGTTCATCATCTTGCCGTTGCCGCCCGCGGCGTTCTGGGCATTGATCATCATGAACAGGAAGATCCCCACCGCCAGCACGATCAGCATGGGCACCAGCGTGGTCAGCACCCAGCCCTCCCTGGGCACGTCCTTCACCACCGGGTCGAATCCGTAGGCCCTGACCAGGGCCTCCGCCTCCCCGATGTCCGTCACGTACAGCTTCCTCTCCACGCCGCTTTTGAGCTCCACGGCCAGGTATCCCGTGGGCACCTCGCTGTTGGGCCTGACCACCACCTCGGCCACCCTGTCCGCCTCCATGTCCGCGATGAACTGCTCCTTCGTATACTCCTCCTCCGAGCCGTTCATGGACGTCAGCAGCGCCACCCCCATCAGGAGCAGGATGATGAATATGAAATATGAATTGAATCCTCTGCTATTCTGCCTCAACTTGCAAGCCTCCTGTTCATCCCGTCCATCCCGTCACGCCTCGTCGAACTCGACGATGCCGATGTAGGGAAGGTTGCGGTATCTCTGGTCATAGTCCAGGCCATAGCCCACCACGAACTTGTCCGGAATCTGAAACCCTGTATAGTCCACGTCCACGTCCACCACCCGCCTCTCCGGCTTGTCCAGCAGCGTACACAGGCGCAGGGACTTAGGGCCTCTGCTCCTGAGCATCTCCAGCAGATAGCTCAAGGTCCTCCCGCTGTCCACGATGTCCTCCACCACCAGCACATCCTTGTCCCGGATCGGTTCGTCCAGATCCTTTACTATCTTCACCACGCCCTTGGACTCGGTGCCCCCTCCGTAGCTGGACACCGACATGAAATCCAGGGACACCGGCACCGTGATCCTCTTTGCGAGCTCGCACAGGAAGAAGCTCCCGCCCTTCAGCACGCAGATCAGGTGCACCTGCTTCCCTGCATAGTCCCTGCTGATCTGCTCCCCCATGGCCTGGATCCTCGCGTCCACTTCCTCTTCCGGCAAAAGTACATTAATGTGCTCCGACATCTTTCTCCTCCGTTCCGCTCTCTTCGTTTTGTCCTGTCAGCCTCACCTGCAGCACGCGCTCCGTGTCCCCGCTTACCTTGAAGGCCTCGCTGATCCGCCAGCCCACCAGCCACAGCACATGGCTTCCCATGGCCACCACCGGGATCCGGTCCCTGAGCTGCCTCGGTATCTTCTCCCCGATCATGTAATCCTTCAGGGACTTGTGCGCCATGCTCCCGGCCTCCCGGGCTATGGTGAGGTAGTCTCCCCGCTCCCGGCTGCGGATGACTGCGCGTTCTTCCATTTTATCATAGTCGAACCATTTCGTATACCGATTTTTGGGAACTTCCCGCTCTTTTTTTATGGAAAAGGCGGAAAACTCCAGTTCCCCCAGGCTCCCCAGCCGATAGGCAGCGGGCGTCCCAAACAGCGCCTCCGTCAGGGGCACCTCCAGGGGCTCCCGCAGATACGGCGGCGCCCCGTCTTCCGCCTCCATGCCGGCCGACCCCTCCCCGGCCCCGGCGCGCTCCAGCAGCACCAGGGCGTACTGCCGCCTGGCCGTGATGCCGAAGGGCAGCGTGACATGCCGGTTCCCCTCCCTCTCGAACAGGGCCAGCACATCCTGGACATGCACCGCCAGGATGTCCTTCCCCGTGGGCGACAGGCGCTTCAGCAGCTCCAGCAGCATCCTGCCCTGCAGGGCCCTGTGGAAGCCCAGGAAGGCCTCCACGTCCACTAGATACCGCCCCGCTGCGCCGGATGCCACGCCCCCGGGCACGGTATCTGCCCCTGCTCCGCCGGCGGCCAGGCCCATCTCCGGCTCCATGCCGCCCGCCGGGCCCACGCACCGCCCCAGGGCCTCCTCCGTCTGCTGCCGCAGATACCCTTCCGTCTCCCGCAGGAGCTGGGCCGTCCGCAGCATATGGCCCACGGCCCCCGCCGACACCGCCTCCCCCGCGTAGGGCAGGATATGGTGGCGGATGCGGTTCCTGCAGTAATCGTCCCCCTCGTTGGTGCTGTCCCTGCGCCAGGAGATCCCCCGCTCCCGCAGGTACGCCTCCACCTCCCGGCGCTCCAGGCACAAGATGGGCCGCAGGATCCACAGCCCGCCCTCCTCCCGGCGCAGGGGCGCGATGCCGCCCAGCCCCGCAAGGCCGCTGCCCCGGAACAGATGGAACAGCATGGTCTCCGCGTTGTCGCCGCTGTTGTGGGCCACGGCCACCCTGTCCGCGCCTGTGCGCCTGGCCGCCTCCCGGAAGGCCCTGTAGCGGATCCTCCTGCCCGCGTCCTCCTCCGAGCAGCCTTCCTCCAGGGCGCTCCGGCGCACGTCGCTCTCCGTCAGGAAGAAGGGGACGCCCTCCCGCCTGCACAGCTCCTCCACATATCCGGCGTCCTCCCCCGCCTCCCGGCGCAGCCCGTGGTTCACATGGGCCACCGCCAGCGAAAGGGGCCTGCGCTCCCGCCAGGCCAGGAGCAGTGCCAGCATGCAGACGGAATCCGCTCCGCCGGACACCCCGGCCACGACCCGGTCCCCGGCGGAGAGCATCCCCTGCTCCTCTATATAGGCAAACACCTTTTTTTCCGTCTCTTCCCTGATTCCCATGCATCAAATCTTATCCCAAAACGGGGAAAAAGTCAAATGCTCCCGGAAAAATTCAGGTCTGCCATATGCCGACCACCCCTATGGTCATGTCGTCCCGGATCCGGCCCCCGCTGGCGCAGAGGGCGAACCGAAGAAGCCGCTCCGCGATCTCCCCGGGGCTGCAGTCCTGTATCCCGGCGATGACGCTGCCCATGGAGTCCTCATACTCCTCCCCGAAGGCGTCCACCACCCCGTCGGACACCATGATCAGGTAATCCCCGTCCTGGAGCCTGCGCTCCACCGGCAGGATCTCCATCTGGCCGAAGATCCCCAGGGGAAGGTTCCCCATGGCCACCCGCTCCACCTCCTGGCCCCGCTTCAGGAAGGTGGCTGCGCCGCCCACCTTACGGAGCTGGCAGCTTCCGTCATAGAGGTCGATGTCGCAGATGTCCAGCGTGGGATGGTTGATGTCCTCCCCCGCGGCGAACAGGGCCGTATTGACCATGTTGATGGCGGCATCGATGTCGTACCCGGCCTCCAGCATCTTCTCCATCAGGTCCAGCACCCGCTCGCTGTCCTTCCCTGCCCTTTCCCCCGAGCCCGTGCCGTCCGAGAGCATCACCGTCACCCTGCCCCTCTGGGACTCCACCACGGCGTAGTTGTCGCCGGAGACGGTCTCGTCTTCCTTCGTCGCCTTGGCGAATCCCGTCAGGGCCAGGAACCCCGCCTCCTCCTCCAGGATGAAGCTCTGGGGATCCGGCTCCACCACATAGGGGGTGTCGGACGCAGGCATCAGCCGCCTGTCCAGCAGCACGGAGATCATGTCCGCCGCGTCCTCCGCGGACACCTTCTCTCCCCTCTGGGTGCGCATGGTCAGCACCACGGCCTGCCTGCCGTCCTCCCTGGGCAGGTAGTGGGGGCTCTCCACCTGTATCCCCTCCTCCGCCAGGGCCTGGGTCAGCAGCCGCCTCTTCCTGTTCTCCATAGGATGGAAGCTGAGCACCTCGCAGGCCGCCTCCGTCATGATCTTCGCCATCTCCTCCAGATGCCCGCTGATGATCTGCCGGCTCTCCCAGAGCCTGCGCTGTGCCAGCACCGCCTCCCTGTCGCCCGTCTCCGGCGCGAATTCCCGGTCATAGCTCCGGGCCAGCTCATGGAAGCTGTCCGCATAGCCCAGGAGCCTGCGCCTGCACAGATCCGATACCTGGGCCGTCTGCAGCTCCTTCTCCTCCCTTTTTCTCCTCATCATGCCATATCCACACCTTTCCGCTGAGATTCTGTTATCAAGGTATCATTATAGGAACTGCATCCACGTTTTTTTGTCAAAAACGCGAATCTCCCCCCTTAAAGTTTTGCGACAAAAAAAGCGGGGGCCTCACGCTCCCGCTCATCGCCTTGCCTTACGTCTCCTATTTATCCTGTTTAAAAAGAATCTCATCCTCATACACAAGCCCAAGCTTCTCCCTGGCCACATCCTCGATATAGCCCTTGGTCTGCACCTCCTTGCCCAGGGCCTCGATCTCCAGGGTGCGCTGCCTCTCCGCCTCTATCTGGGCCTCCAGCTGGGCCGCCTCCGTCCTCTTCGCGTCGATCTTGTCCCGCAGCTCTGCGCTCTTGACGCCTACCAGCACCAGGATGAACACCACCACCAGCGTCACCAGGAACATGCTGAAACGGTTCTGCTGTCTCTTCCTGTATGCAATCCTCCGTCTTCTCGCCATAAGCGCACCCCCGTCTCAAGTCTTAAAGTTCATTTTAAATGCTTTCAGGAAAAACGTCAACCTCAATTTCACGGCCCGGCGCATTTTCCCCATCCGCCGCCTGACGCGCCCGCCTGCCCTGCGCACCGCGCCGCCCGTCCTCCTGCCCGCCAGGCCAAAGGGCTTCCACAGCCAGCCCAGGGCCTTTTTCAGGAGGGCCAGCAGCTTCGTGAGCAGCAGGGAGACGTACCTCACGAACAGCGGGCTGACCGTCTTCTTATAGAAGAACATCCCCGCCAGGGCCCCCAGCACGGCGAACCACCGCAGCGTCCCGTTGCTCTCATGGTACATCAATAGGAAGACCTCCCCGCCGCAGTACACCCAGAAGGCCAGGTCCTCCAGCGACACAAGGAAATGCCCGTGGGGGGCCACCCGCCTGAGGATCCGCAGCAGGTCGTACACGAAGGTGATGAAGATGCCCATGAGCAGGGAGTGCAGGAGGAACACGTTCTCGTCCACCATAAGCTCACCTGAACAGGCGGGTCAGCAGGGACTCGCCCTTGCGGCCCACAGCGCCCGCGTCGGAATAGGTGAGGCTGTCGATCCGGCCGTCGATGTCCACCTCGCCCTTCTCCAGGGTCAGCCGGCTGACATGCAGCTCATCCCCCTTGATCATCAGCATCCCCTGCTCCGTCTCCAGCAGGATCTCATGTATGTCGAAAGAAAGCACATCCTTCACGCCGCCTATGGCGCAGCTTCTCCGGTTGGTCATGGCCACCTTGTGCATGCGCGCGCTTCCGCTCAGATCCTCCATAAGGCCCTCCCCCCTGACGTAAAACCTGTGTCCGTTTTTCTCGTCTGAATAAAATATATGAGGGGGACGGGCAGGTTAGAACAGGCGTCCGGCAGATTTTGCGGTCACAGGTAGCGGAAGAGCTCCGCGGCCGCTTCCTTCTTCACGGTCTCCTGGACGTCCAGCACCTCCACCTTCACATCCCGGTTGCCGAAGGAAATCGCGATCACGTCCCCCTGCTTCACCTCGGCGGAGGCCTTGGCCACCCTGCCGTTGATCGTCACGCGGCCGCTGTCGCAGGCCTCGTTGGCCACGGTGCGCCGCTTGATCAGCCTGGACACCTTCAGGTATTTATCCAATCTCATACATCCACGCCTTTCTCATGTCAGCCACATAGGACGCAAAAAGCCCGGAGCACATTCTCCACCGGGCTTTGAACTCATCACATATTGACTGATGCTATCACTCGTTCACGACATCCTTTAAAGCCTTGCCGGCCTTGAACTTAGGAGCCTTGGAAGCCGCGATCGGCATGGGCTCGCCGTTCTGGGGGTTCCTGCCCTCCCTGGCCGCTCTCTCCACTACCTCGAAAGTCCCGAAGCCGACCAGCTGAACCTTCTCGCCCTTCTTCAGTTCGTCAGCAACCACGTCCGTGAAAGCCTTCAAAGCCTTCTCTGCGTCCTTCTTGGAAATCCCAGCCTGCTCGGCGATTGCTGCGGTCAATTCAGTTTTGTTCATATTGAACTCCTCCTATAATGAGTTTTCTTTGTTTGGTGTACATTTCTAAGTTATCCCTCTGAAACGTCTATACATATATATATCTGGTTTTCCCTGGTTTGTCAAGGCATTTTACGCAAATATTCGCAACGAATATTCATGAGGAGGAGGACGGCGCGCTTTCGGACTCCCCGGAGGACCCTTCCGCCTCCTGGGAGGGCTTGCTGCTCTCCTGGGAGGACTTGCTGCTCTCCTGGGAGCTCCCGGATTCCGTGGCGTATGCCGCCAGATCCGCGAAGGAGAAGGAGATGTCCTTTTCCTCATTGTCCACCTGGATCGTATAGCTCCTGGTCTCATGGCCCGCCATCCGCAGGATGATGGTATGGGAGCCCTCCACCTTCCGGAAGCTGCAGGGGGCAATCCCCACATAGCTGCCGTCCAGGTACACCTCCGCGCCCTCCGGCGCGTCCACGTACACCTTATAGTAGTCCGTGGTGGTGTCGGTGGGAGCCGTGGAGCCGGAGCTGTCCGAGGGCTCCTGGGACTCCCCTGCGCCCGCCTCCTCCAATGTCAGGTCAAAGGCCAGGGATTCCTGGGCCACCCGGATGTACTGGGTGATGGAATGATACCCCTCCGCCCTGGCGATCAGCTGGTGCAGGCCGTACTCCAGCGTCTGGGGCACGGAGGCGTCCACCAGCCCGCCGTCCACGTACAGCTCCGCGTCGGAGGGGCTTATGGAGAACAGCACGGTGCCGGTCTGGGGCTCGGGGATCTCCAGGTCGCTGATGTCCAGCACCGTCTCCTGGTTGCGGTCCACCCGCACGCTCTTGATGCCGCCTCCGCCCTTGTGGGAGATGTTCACCTGGTACTCCCCCTCCGCCACCACCAGCAGCATGTCCTCCGTGATTCGCCGTATCACCGACTGGCCCACCTCTATCCAGCCGCCCACGAACTTCTCGTCGCCCTCCAGCCGCAGGTAGCCATGCCCCTTTTCCACGCGCACGCTCAGGACCTGGTTCCCGATGCCCTGGAAGCTCAGCATGTCCGCCGGGTTCAGGTCCATCAGCTCTATCTTCATGCCCTCCGACAGGTACTGAGTGTTGGATGTGAGCTTATAGGTCTCCTGGCCGATGGTCACCTCCCCCCGCACCGGGTTCACCTCATAGCGCTCCGCGTCCGCGTAGGTCCAGCTGTTCACCGACTGCCGCATGGTGGTCAGGTGCTTCTTGGACTTCAGGAAGGTCACGTCCACGATGTCCCCCTTCTCTATCTGGCCGATGGACACCGCGTCCCCGTATTTGTCATAGAGCCTGGTGGTGCCGTCCATGGAAAGGGTATAGTTCCTGCCCAGCTCCAGGTTCAGCAATGTCACGGTGCCCTCCTCCCTGTCCATGCCCACCAGGACCGCCGTATCCGCCGAGTCGAAGCTCTCCGGGCCCGGTACCACGAAGCCCGTGTCCGCCCGCTCCTGGGACGCCGCCCCGTCCTCCTTCAGGAACGGGTCCGGATCCTCCCCCATAAAGGGCAATGCGCAGGCAGAAAGCGACAGCACTGTCATAATGACCGCCGCCAGCCCTTTCCCCCTGCACCCTGTCTTCATTCTGTCTCTCCTGTATCGCATCTTTCCTCTGTCTTCCTTTTCGTGCAGCCTTCCCGGGCCTGTGGGCCTACCGGCCTGCCGCGCCGCCCACATCCCTGAATATCTCGTCCAGGAACCGCTGCTTCCCTCTCTCCTGCTCGATGACCCGCTCCAGCTTCTCCTGGTTCTTCCCGGGGATCCAGGCCTTTCCGGAATTGTAGTAGAAGTTCACGATCTTCCAGAACTTCTCCGGGTAGGCCAGCCTGTAGTACAGGTCGATCCAGTCCCTTGCCGGTATGGGGCGCTCCCTCTCGTAGGCGGAGAGCAGCTCCTCCCCCAGGGCCACGGACCAGTTGCTCTTTTCCAGGAGCTTGCGCAGCAGCAGATAGAGGTCGCGGATCGGGGCATCGCATACACATTTCTCGAAATTCACTACGAACCACCCGTCCGTCCCCTGGAGGATGTTGTGGTACTGATAGTCCCCGTGGCAGAAGGCTACCCTGTCCGCTTTCCGGGCAGTCCCCTGTCCGGTCCCTTCCCCCTGGAACGACAGGCAGTACTCCCGCCACTGCTCCGTCACGGCAAGGGCCTCCTCCAGGAAGGAGTCGAAGACCTTCCGCAGGCTGGTCTCGAACCATGTCTTCTGCCCCTTCTGCTGCAGGTACTTGCGCACCCGCTTCAGCTCCTTATTGTGTTTATCATACTCCTTTTCCGGAGAAAAAGCCACTGGAAGATTGGGGGTGTCCCCGGGCAGCTCCATGCTCCCGTGGAGCCTGGCCAGGAGCCGGACCGCCTCCACGCACTCCCCCCTGTCGTGGACGCTGCACTCCCTGCCCTCCTGCCATGTCTTCAGCACGTACCCGGTACCCTCCGGATCCTTTACCAGAAGCGACCCCTCCCTGTCGGGGATGATGCTCTCCACCTGCACCAGCCCCGCATCCTCTATCTGCCGGAGCAGCCTGTCCTGGAGCCTGATCCTGTCCAGGCTTCCCGAATATTCCCTGAAAATCAGACATCCCCTGTCGGTGTCGCACAGAATCGCGCCCCGGCCCTTTCTGGTGCGAAGCACCTCGATCTCATACTGCTCCAGCAGCTCAGCCGCCCTGTCGTTCATTACCGTCCCCTCCTGATTGGTTTCTTCCGCCCTGTGCTCAGTTTGGTTCATAACCTATCATATGAGAGGATCTCTGAAAGCAGAACATCCCCTGCCCGTTTTACCTGCGATATTCTTCCGCCGCGGCCAGCAGGGCCTCCTTCGTGTTGCGCTCCGGCTCCTCCAGCACCAGCTCCAGCAGGCGCTGCAGGACCTCCCCCAGCTCCTTCCCGGGCTTCCAGCCCGCGGCCAGCAGGTCGCTGCCCTTCACTGCAAGGGCCTTCAGGGAGACGCACTGGTCCTTGTCCAGGATTTCCTTATAGAGGCCCTGCCACCGCTCCAGCATGTCCAGCTTTTCCCGGCGCAAGTATTCGCTCTGGGCACAGATGTCCGCCCTTCTGATGGCGAAGATGGCGGGGAAGCACTCCTCCCCCATCCTGTGCATGGCCCTGCGGGCCAGGCGGATGTCCATCTCTACGCCGTTGCCGTAGTCATGGTACCGCACCAGCCTGCACACCCTATGGATGGTGTCGTTGTCGAACTTCAGCCGCCGCAGGATGTCCTCCGCCATCCGGGCCCCCACCTCCGCGTGGCCGTGGAAATGGCTCCTGCCCTCCTGGTCCACGGTGTGGACGGCGGGCTTCCCGATGTCGTGGAGCAGCATGGCCAGGCGCAGCACCCTGTCCGGCTCCACGAAGCCCAGGGAACGCAGGGTATGCTCCCCCACGCTGTAGCAGTGGTGGGGGTGGTTCTGCGGGGTCTCCCACGCCCTGTCGAATTCGGGAAGGACGACTTTTGTGACACCCATGTCATAAGCTGTCCGCAGGCGCTCCGGGTGGGGGGAGACCAGGAGCTTCACAAGCTCCGCCTGGATCCGCTCCGCGCTGATTTTATTCAATGTGGGCGCAAGCTCCTCTATGGCCGCGGCCGTGCCCTCCTCTATGGCGTAGCCAAGCTGGGCGGAAAAGCGGATGGCCCGCAGGATGCGCAGGGCATCCTCCCGGAAGCGCTCCCGGGGATCCCCCACGCAGCGCACTATCCCCTTCTCCAGATCCGCCATGCCGCCGAAGAGGTCTACCAGCCCCTCCGCGTCATTGTAGGCCATGGCGTTGATGGTCAGGTCCCGGCGGCGCAGGTCCTCCCGCAGATCCGGGGTAAAGGTCACCTGGCTGGGATGCCTACTGTCCTCGTAGGCGCCGTCGATCCGGTAGGTGGTCACTTCGAAGCCCTCCCCCTGGAGCATGACGGTGACGGTGCCGTGCTGTAGCCCGGTGTCGATCGTCCTGGGGAAAAGGGCCTTCACCTGCTCCGGCGGGGCGGAGGTGGTGATGTCCCAGTCCTGGGGCTCCCGGCCCAGGATGGAGTCCCGCACGCAGCCGCCCACGGCGTAGGCCTGGAAGCCCGCCTGCTGGATCGCCTCTATGATATATTTCCCCTTTGGGGGCACCGTTATCCTGATATTCCGTTCCACAGCGTTCTCCCTACCTCCCTTCTCACTGTCCCGCCTGACGGTCCCTGCTTTCGGCAGGCTCCCCACAGCAGGCCGCGTGCCGGCCCATGGCATGCATTGTCTGAAAAAGGCGGTGAGCAATCCCACCGCCTTCCAATCCTCACGCTTTACTCCGTATCGTCCTCAGCCCCGTCGGAGGCCTCGGCGCTTTCCGGACTCTCTGCCTCTTCCGATGCGCCCGCGTCCTCAGAGGAGCCCTCCCCCTCGGCTGCCTGGGAGGATTCCTGGGCGGCGGCTTCCGCCTGGGCCTGCACCTCCAGGTACCTCAGGTTCCCCTTCGGATCCTCCACCTTGCCATCGGCCGTCAGTCCCTCCACATGCTCGGCCATCCGCTGGCTGATCAGCGTCTGGCGGATGCTCAGGATCCACTCCGCCTCATTGGTCCCCCTGTAGTACACTACATAGGTGTTCTCCTCCCCTTCCGGAGAGATGACAGCCGTGTCGCCTGCGGCCCTGGCCTCGTCATGGATCCAGGCATTGATGTCGGCCGGTACGGAGGAGGAGGTCACCGCCTCCAGCAGGCCGCCCTCCGTCACCGTCACGGCAGGGTCGTTGTACTTGTCGCAGAGCTCCGCGAAGCTCTCCTCCGTGGCAGCCCCCGCGCTCCACTCGTCCAGGATGG
>CAMTBF010000010.1 GCA_947068385.1 uncultured Lachnospiraceae bacterium | reverse complement strand
TGATGCTTTTGCCCATCGTAGTAGATATCGCTGCTTTCTCCTTTCAGAGTAAACTGTGCTTTTCTCGACACTTCAGGCTTGACCTGTCGCATATTTATGAAATGTTTAGAAATATGGCCCGGGGAGGAACCCCGGAGGCTACGGAAAGGTGGCGGCGCTATGGCAGACGCGAAGACGGACCGGAGGGTCCGGAGGACCAAGACCCTGCTCCTGCAGGGGCTGATGCAGCTGATGGAGAGCAAGGACGTGAAGGACATCTCCGTAAAGGAGCTGGCCGACCTGGCGGACATCAACAGGGGGACCTTCTACCTGCACTACAGCGATGTCTATGATATGCTGTCCCAGATAGAGGACGAGCTGTTCGCGGAATTCCATGAGATCATCGACCGGACGCTGAAGCCGGATCCGGCAGCCCACGCCCCCCGGGTGACGCTGCTGGAGGTCTTCTCCTTCCTGGAGCGGCACAGGATGGTGGCCAGGGCCATGATCGGCCCCCACGGGGACCTGGCCTTCCTGAACCGGATGAAGAATCTGGTGAAAGAGCGCCTGGACAGCATCCTGGCGGCCAGCCGGGCAGCCACGGACGGCTCCTACCTGGAGGCCTTCGCCGTGTCCGGCTGCATCGGGGTGATAGAGGCCTGGCTGGCCCAGCCGGATCCGCCCAGCCCGGAGGCCATGGCGGACATCTGCGGCCGGATCCTGGAGAGGGGATTCCGGGCGGACTAAAGGGCAGCCTGTCCGGCAGCTCGGCGAACAGGGCGTGGGCCCATCCTAGATATGAGGGTACAGCTCCGCCGCAATGGAGAGGAAGCGGCCCGCCGTGGTCAGCCAGACCTCCTTGTAGGTGGCGTTGTTGCCCGCCGGCCAGTAGGGCTCGTCCTCGTTCTCCCAGGTCTGGATGCCCACGGGCATCTCCCCCGTCATCTCCCCGGGATAATTGGCATCCTGCTGGCAGTACCGCTCCCCCTCTCCATAGACCAGGGACTGGCAGAAAGGATTTTTCCCCACCATCCAGTAAAGCTGCTCCCTGGCGATCTCCAGAAGCTTCCCATCGCCGAAATACCTTCCCACAATGGCCGCGGCCTTCCCCATGGACAGCATGATCGCCGCGTTCCCCCGAAAGGAGAACCATACGGGGAACATCCTCACGTAATAGCCGTTCCCCAGGGGGATGCCCGCCCTCACCTGGGCCTCATAGTTGGGCTTCTCAGCCTCATAGTCCGCCAGCAGATGCAACCGCCCGAAAGTCTCGGCATCCTCCGCCTCCGCAAGGGAATACAGTCCGGCAGGCAGCATCCCATAGGGCGTGGCCATCCCATACAGGGCCTTCAGGTACTCCCCGTACAGCGCCATCCCCCTCTCCCAGCCCGGGCGCTCTGGGGAATCCGGGAATGCCCTGCAGAGCATCTCCAGCGCCTGCACAAAGGAATGCTCCCGCCCCTGATGGGCATAATGCACAATGGTGCGGTGGCTCTCGTCCCGGTAGAAGAACCCCCGCATGGGAACCCCCTCCGTCCCCGTCTCCTGGCAGGCCAGGAGCCTCCTGCCGTACTCTTTCGCCTCCCCGGCGAAAAAGGGATCTCCCCCGCTTACGCAGATGGAAGCGGCGGCCCATGCCGCGGCGGCATAATACTGGGACAGCCCGCTGTGCAGCGTATGCTCCCACATGACCGGCTTCTCCATGCCCTTCTCGGCAAAGCGCTCCCTCGCGAAGCGGTAATCCTCCTTTGCCGCCTGCACGCACTTCCAGGCCAGCTCCGGCTCGAAGTCCCTCAGCAGGAACCCGGCCTGGGCCTCCACCGCCCCGCAGAAGAAGTTCTGGTAGGCCTGGTTGTGCACCCTGGCCTCCACATCGTCTATGGTATGAATCAGATTGTCCGTCCACAGGCCAATCCCTGCGCTGCTGGCCCGGTATCCGTCGCCGAAGCGGCTGTTCAGGGTGAACTCCAGCCCCCAGAGCCCCTCCTCCGTCAGCCGGTGGCGCAGCAGGCAGTCGTCCTCCACCCTGCCCGCCAGCTCCAGGAGCTCCTGGGCCACCTCCGCCGTCTGCAGCATCTGCTGGGACATGTCCCCCGCGTCATGCCAGCCGCCGCCAAAGGATTTCAGGCAGCCCTTATGCCTGGCCAGCACATCCGTATGGCACCGCCCGTGCTTCCCCGGGACCGGATAGCCGCAGCGCTCGCAGAATATGAAGTTCAGCGCCTTCCAGACCGCGCTCTCCATGACCTTCCCCCCGATCTCAAAGGGGGCCGTCACCACATCCCCGCTGCACAGGCGGTAATATCCCGCTTCCTCCACCTCGCTGAAATCCAGCACGGAAAAGCTCCCTCTCCCGGTGTCCACCCTCCGGACGGCTTTCCGCAGAACCGTCCTTCCCTCTTCGTCCAGCAGGGAAAATGTCTCCTGGCCCGTGCCTGCGATGGCCGTCTTCTTTCCCAGGCAATGGTATCCGGACATGGAGTATGCCATCCGCCCGGCCTCGCAGTCCCAGCCCCTCTCCTTCCCCGCGCGCTTCACCCTCTGCAGCTCGAAAGAAGAGAACGCGAAGCAAAACTCCTCCCCCGTGGAGGTATCGCGCCCGTCCGCGTCCATGGACACCGTAAGGGCCGTGACCCGGTCCCGGGGGAGGGCGTCGAACTCCCAGATCACCTGGTTCCATTCATGGTTCACCAGGTTGGCCAGGTGCTGCCCCTCCCTGCCGTAGATGTCCGGCACGGGCCTGCGGCCCTCATTGCGGATGTGCACCCGCAGGTGCACGCTGTGGCTCCCCATGGAATCCGGCTTCACCCATATGCTTACGCGGTTGTAGTCCTCCCAGCTCTCCCCCGGCAGGGAGAAGGTGAGGACGCTGCGAAACTGCGCCGCCGTGGCCCCGTCCTCATAGGGCAGCGAATCCCTGGCCGTGGGCGCGGTGATGCGGATGGCGTCCCCGCCGCCCTGGCCCCCGCACTTTTCTATCTCCATGGTGCCGATGCCTGACAGAACCGGCTGTATCCCTTCGGACGGATCCGCCCCGTCCCAGATTGCCCGGCTCTCCAGCACCTCCTTTGCCGCCTGCTCCGCCTCCAGCGAGCGCTCCCGGTGCAGCGGCAGCGGGGAATGGACATACCCTGTCCGGATCAGCTCCTCCCGAAATGTCTCCCGCATATGCTCTCCTTTCCGGCCCTCAGCCGTGGGTATTGAAGTAACGGTACATGTCGCTGTGGTCTATGGGCCTGGAGATGTCCCGGCTCATGTCCACCGCCAGGCAGTAGGCCATCACCTGGGGCACCGCGCTAAGCTCCAGGCAGGCGAACTCCCCGCCCTTTAAATCCAGCACAAGGTCGGATCCGTCCAAAGCCTCCGCCCCCACCACGAAGCCATTGTGCAGCACCTCCTTCACGTACCGCCCCAGGGAGAGCGCCTTTGCGGACTCGCTGCCCCCGTCGTTCAGGATGACCAGGCAGTGGCTCCCGTCATAGCCGTAGTTGGGGCCATGCATCCCCTCCTCCAGCTCGTATCCCACGCTGGTCACCTGGGGCATCTCCCAGAATTTCACCGCCGCCTCCAGGGCCACGCCGTACAGCGCCCCCGCCCCTGTGAAGATCACGCTCCCCGACCGCATGATCTGTCTTTTGTTCCGCTCGAACCATTCCCTGGCCTGTGCCGCAATGGCCCTGTGGCTGTCCGGGACGGCCATGGCCTGGCGCCTGTACCCCTCGTATCCCTCCGGGGACAGGCTGTTCCGCGCCAGCCCCAGCTCCAGCCCCAGGAGCATATGGTTCAGGACGCTGGCGGCATAGCCGATGGTGCGCATGAGGAATTCTTCCTTCCCGCAGTTCAGGCACACATGGCAGGGCGAAAGCCTTGCCAGCGGCGTATCCGCCCCCTCCGTCAGGGCCACGCAGGAAAGCCCTTCCCCCAGCATGCGCTCCATCAGGCGGCAGACCACCGTGGAGGTGCCTGTCTGGGAGGTAAAGACATGGAGGGCATGGGGATTGTATACACGCCCCTCCCTGATGTAATCGTTGGGCAGCACCACCTTGGTGCGCAGCCCCGACACCTTCTCCACAAAGGCCTGTGAAGTCATGGCCGCCGTGTTGGAGGTGCCGGAACCTATGAACACCACCTCGTCCAGCCTCTCCACAGCGTCCCCCATATATTCCGCAAGTCCGCCAAAGCTCTCCCCCTGCCGCTCCAGGATGCCCTCCATCACGGAGGGAATCCTCTCAATACATTCCATTATCGTAGCCATAGTCTCCTCCCAGCCCGGTGCACCGGCACCGCTTCTTAAAAATATCTCTCCTGATATCCAAAGGCGATGGCCGCGGCCCCCATGAGCCCCGCGCAGTTGGGATCCAGCCCTGTGAGGATCACGCCCCTCTCCAGATGCTGCTTCGCCTTGGGGGACACCGCCTCTATGATCCCATCCAGCAGCCGCTGCTGGGAGATCAATCCCCCGCCCAGGATCACCACCTCCGGCGAGAGCACGCAGGTCAGGTTGGAAATGGCCAGCCCTATCATCCCTGTCATCTCCTCCAGGATCCGGGCCGCCAGCCCGTCCCCTCCCTGGGCCAGCTCGAAGATGTCCTGGCCCCTGACCCCGCCGTCCGCCCTGGCCGTCAGGGCAGAGTCCGGGTACTGGGCCGACAAAGCCAAGGCCTGATGGCACATCCCCATGCCGGAGGCCCTCAGCTCTATCCTGGGTTCCTCCCCTCCCGTCAGGTTCATGAAGCCGATCTCCCCGGCGAATCCGTCCGTGCCCCGGATCAGCTTGCCATTGGCGATGATCCCGGCGGCCAGCCCCGTGCCCAGGTTGATATAGACCATATCGCGGCAGCCCCTGCCGGCTCCGAAGACATTCTCGGCGATTGCCGCGGACTTCACGTCATTGTCCACATGGCAGGCCACGCCCAGCTCCCTCTCCACAAAGGCCGCCACCGGAACCTCCCTGTCCGACTCCTCCTGCTTCTTCCAGATTCCCTTCACCGGATCGATGACCCCATTCACCCCGATGCCCATGTGCCCGGGCCGCTCTCCGCCCTCCCAGCCGATTTCCGACTCATAGTCGCGGACGCCCCAGAGCAGCTTTTCCAGCACCTCCTGCTTTTCCAGCTTCCCTGTGGGATAGCGTTTCTGATTGACTACCTTTCCATCTTCCCGCACCTGGGCGATCAGCATCTTTGTCCCCCCGATATCCACTGCTATACATGTCCTCATCGATCCGCTTCTTCTCCTTTTCCCCGATTTCTTTCAGACTAGCTTCGCCTTTCCGTCAAAGGGAAGCGTCCTCCCCACCTCCCCCGTGGCCACCCACTCGCAGGCCCTGACGAACATCTGCCGGAACTGCCTGGGCCGGAAGCTGAGCATGGTGTCCTCGCCCAGGCCGTGCCCGGTATAATAGGGCCACACATGGCCCAGGAGCTGATTGTAGATCCGCCCCTTCCCGTACCTTCCCGTGACGGCTACGGGCTCCTCCTGCCCCGTCCCCCTGAGGCCATGCCTGGAGACCACCTGGGGATCCGAGTACGCCGTGGCCAGCACCTCCAGGTCTACCTGGTGCACGTTCTCGCACCGGCAGAAGATCTCGTCCTTGGTGTCGAAATCCGTCAGGCCCTGCATGATGGGATGCTGCTTTTTCCGGATGGCGACATGGGCCTCCCCGTAGTCGCCGTGCTGTGTGGCATTCCGCCACAACAGCCCCTGCATCTTCTCCACCTCCTCCCATGCCGCCATGCCCGCCTCCTTCCAGTAGCAGACCTGCTGCCCGTGGAGGAAGACGCAGCCCGCCCCGGCGGCAATGGCGCGTTCGAAGCGCTCCTGCTCCGGCTTTACATTGAAGCGATGGTTCCCACAGTCGAACACGAATGCCTGGCCTTCCTCCATCCTGTTCCCTTGGAAATACTGATCGAATGTCATGTCCCCCACATCGGAATCGTCGCACACCATAAGGACGTCGAAGCAGCCCGCCGCGTCCAGCAGAATCTTGTTGTTCCCCGCCACCCGCTGCACGTCATGGCCGCCCATGTGCACATCCCCCACCAGATAGTGCAGTCTTATCTTATCCATCCTCTACCTCCTCAGTTCCAGCCATACATCCGGGCTCTGCCTGGCCCGCTTCGCCGCGTCGATCAAGGCCAATACCTCCATGGTCTCCTCCTCCGGCACAGGGGAGATTCCCGTCTCAAAGAAATCCAGGATGGCCTTCATGGCATTGATATAATAATCCGAGCTGTCCAGACGCTCCCCCCGCTCCCCGTCCGACACCTGGAAGTTAAACTCCGCGTAAGGGTTGGGGGACTGGGTAAAGCTGGCCATCCTGCCGTCCCCGTAATCCATGATCAGCTGCGTCACCATGCTCCCTACCGCAAAGGCCTTCACCCGCTTCACGCCCACCCCCATCACGGCCACGATGGGCTCGAATTGATGCACCGCGTAATTACTCAGGTCATGGGGGCCTACCGTGGACATGAACCTGGTCTTCCCCCGCTCCCGCTCCAGATAGTCCATGATGCTGGCGCAGTACCGCTGGGCGGAGGTGGACATCACCGGCGTATGGTACTGCTTCGCCCGTCCGAACATCCTCCTCGCGGCCTCCAGGTCCGGGGCAAAGGTCTTGTCCACGAACACCGGCTTCCCGCTGGCCAGAGGGGCCTGGCAGACCTCCTCATGCCAGGCGGAATTGTCCGCGGCAATCACCATGATGGCGTCCACGCTGTGGATCAATTCCTCCATGTCCGCCGCCAGGCGCATATGGCGCTTTTGGCACCACTGTCCGGAGGTCTCCCCGCCAGGGCGCTGGGTCAGGGCATAGGCATGGGTCACCGCTGCGTCATAGCCGTATTTCGCGATCGCCTCCCGCATAAATCCCGGGTAGTAATCGGCATGCCAGTTGTCCAGATAATAATCCACAAATCCAATCTTCATCTTCAAGCCTCCGCCCTCCGTCCGTCTCCTGTCGTTTTCTGTCACTTCCTGTCGTTCTCCCTGTTCTCGAACGCCAGCCTCGTCAGGCCGGAATAGTATCTGTCCACCGCGTACAGGGCTATGGCGGATATATAGCGGATCTCCTCCATCTCCTTCTCCGACTTTGCCCCGAAAGCGCTCTGGAAAGTCCCCTCCGGCTCCCCGATTTCATCCATGATCTCTGTCAGTAGCTTTTTATAATCTGCCCGGTTCACTGTTCCCCTCCATTGGAATATGGTTGCATACTGGTTGAATAATTTCTCTTTCCCTCATTTCTTTTTTCGTCATAATCTGTTATAATGGACATCGCTGATGAATTGTTTTTGAAAGGATTGTATATGAGCCGAAATGTCACCATCGTAGAAATCGCAAAAGAAAGCGGCGTGTCCACTGCCACCGTGTCCAGGGTGCTCAGCGGTTCCGGCCCCGTATCCCCCAAGACGAAGGCCCGGGTGGAGGAGGTCGTCCGCAAGTATGGCTACTGTCCGAACCCGCTGGCCCAGGGACTGATCCTGCGCCAGTCCAGGACGTTAGGGATGATCATCCCCAACATCACCAACCCCTACTTCTCCACCTTGGTGGGCATCATCGAGCGCGCCGCCCATGAGGCCCATTATTCCATCATCCTGTGCATCACTTCCTTTACCGCCACCTCCCATAAGAGCGGCGGCCAGGAGACGGAAGAGGATTATTTCCAGATGATCCTGGATAAAAAGGTGGACGGCGTCATCATCGCCGGGGGGCAGATCGACCTGTGCGAGGTCAGCGATTCCTACAAAGCGGCTCTGGAAAAGCTGGCAAAGGCCATCCCGGTGGTGGTCATCGGCCAGACCCTTCCTGACATCCCCTGCTGCTTCGTCAATAAGGAGCACGAAAAGGGGATGGTCATCGCCGTCCGCTATCTGGCTTCCCTGGGGCATTGCCGCATCGGCTTCGCGGGAGGGGAGCCTGGCATCATCATCACGGAGAGCCGCCTCCAGACCTACCGCGCCGTGCTGGAGCAGCTGGGCCTGGATACGGACCCCGACCTGGTATCCGTCTCCGACTACTATCTGCCGGACGGATACAATGCCGCCAAGAAGCTCCTGGAGCTGGACAGGCCCGTGACCGCCATCCTGGCCATGAACGACAATATCGCCATCGGCGCCATCCGGGCCATATCCGACTATTTCCTCTCCGTGCCTGACGACATCGCGCTGATCAGCTGCGACCAGTTCATGGACGGCAACTTCCTGACGCCCCGGCTGACCAGCTTAGAGAGGCACACCGAGCGGCTGGCCCTCCATGTCATCCGGCTGCTCCTGAGCATGATCCAGGGAACCCAGGCCCCGGAGCCTCCCGACCTCTACCCCGACCTAATCATCCGCGAAAGCAGCGGGAAGCATCTGTAGGAGCCCCCTTATTTCATCACGGACATCTGGCGGTTCACTTCCTCTATGTACGCATCGATCCCCGCTCCCTTGAGGGCGCTTCGAAGCTCCTCCACTGCCGCCTCCGGGTCTCCGGCCTTGCCGAACTGGATGGCCGGCAGCCATGTGGTGGCAGCCTCGTTGATCGCCGTGATCTCGTTCTCCACCATGGAGGTGTCCAGCATGAAGGAACCCCAGGGGGAGGTCACTGACCAGGGCTTAATCTTGGCATTGATCTCGTCTATCTTGCTCTGGTTCGGATTGAACTCCGGAATGTTCAGGCTGTCGTTCCTGGTGCTCCACATATCCCAATAATAGGCGTCCATCTGGTCGTCGTACCCTTCCGGCTTCACCCTGTATCCGTCCTCGTCCACCGCGTAGTTCACGCCCTCCACGCCGTACTGGGTCAGGTGGTAGATTTCCTCGTCGTACTGGAACAGGTCGTACATCATCAGGGCGCGCTCCGGGTTCGCCGCGTAGGCGGATACAGCGCAGGCATCCTGGGTCACGGAGTCCGCCACCACCTTGCCCCGCTTCTCCGCGTCGAAGAAGATGTCTATCTCGGCATCCGGATCCTCCTTTTCCATCTTCTCATAGAGCCCGTAAAGGTTCGCCACATTGGCGTGGTACAGGCCGCTCTGGCCGGAGAGGAACATGGTCTCCGCGTCGATGGTGGCGCTGAGCACGTCCGTAGGCCAGTAGCCCCTGTCGCCCCATTCCTTCATCTTGATCGCGAAGTCTACAAATCCGTCGTCGAATATCGGGGAGGCGATGGTCCAGCAGTCGTCCAGGCTCACGTTGGCCGTAGGCGCGTTCATGCCCACGGTTCCGGGGCCGAACACATAGTCGGTGTCCTGGTTGATCCACAGGGTGTAGAATTCCGTGGAGTTGATGGAGCCGCTGACATTGAAGGGGATGACCCCCGCCTTCTTCTCCAGGATGCCGTCGCAGTACTTCTCCAGGTCGTCCATGGACGCCACCCTGTCCAGCCCGAATTCCCTGGCCCAGTCCAGCCGATAGGCGAATCCCGGCGTGGAGAGCTGCCACATCCTGTGCTCGGGAAGGGCGTAGATCCGTCCGTCATATCTGCACTGCGCCCACTCGCCCTCGGTGGTGTCCGCCCAAAGCTGGGGCGCGTAGTAGGGCAGGAGATCCGTGATGTCCATGAAGGCGTTCTTGGACACATTGTCCCACAGGTTCAGCCAGGTGGAGGAGGTGAAGACCAGGTCATAGGGGGTGCCGGACACCAGCTCCATCTGGTACTTCGTCTCGTAATTGTTCCACTCGATCCAGGTCATCTCCAGGTTCGCGTTCATCCGCTCCTCCAGGATGGGGTTCAGCACCTCCAGCATCTTCTTGTCCGTGTCGCCCGCCGGGGGATCCCCCAGCACCAGCATCTTCACCGTGACGAACTGGGAGGTGTCGATCTCCCCGTCCACCACCGGGGTGTTGCCGCTGACGCCGTTGTAGGCTTCTCCGGATGCCTGGGAGTCCTGGGATTCCTCCGACGTCTCGCCGCCGCTCTCCCCGGCATCCCCCTGGCTGCCCTGGGAGGACTCCTCCAGCTGTTCCGCGTCCTGGCCGCCCGTTCCCTCCGTGCCGCCGCAGCCTGCCAGAAGGCCTGCCGCCATGCATGCGGATACTGCCATTGCCGTCCATTTTTTCAGATTTTTCATGATTTTCCTCCTTATTTTCACCTATTTTATGGTGTATTGGTTGCGCTTCTTTTTATTAACGGTCATCCTTTTACGGATCCCACCGTGATGCCGGACACGAAGTACTTCTGCACCATGGGATATGCCATGATGATCGGAATCGTGGAGATCACCGCCGTGGCCATCTTCACCGTCTCCAAAGGCATCTCCTGGGCCGGTATGTTCTGGGCCGCCAGGGAGTTCTTCAGATAGGATGCCTGGTTGATCAGATTGTACAGAATCAATTGCATGGGGCGGTACTTCATGCTGGAATCCAGAAACAGCATGGCATTGTACCATTCGTTCCAGTAGCCCAGGCCGATGAAGAGGCCGATCGTGGCCAGGGCCGGCTTGGACATGGGCAGGATCACCCGGATGAAGGTCACGAAGGGGGACGCCCCGTCGATCTCCGCCGCCTCGCTGACAGTGTGCGGTATGCTGTTTTTGATGAAGTTCTTCATCATGATGATGTTCCAGGAGCTCATCAGCGGGGGCAGCAGAATGGCCAGATAGGAATTCTTAAGCCCCAGGTAGCGGGTGATCAGCAGGTAGAAGGCCACCAGCCCGCCTGAAAACAGCGTGGTTATGTACAGGTACAGGGACACCGCGTTCCTGCACCTGAAGTCCGGGCGCTGCAGGGCGTATCCGGTCAGCGCCGTCAAGAACAGCCCCAGGGAGGTGCCGATTGCCGTCAGGATCAATGTCAGCACGAAGGATCCCAGGATCTCGCTCCCCGGCCCGAAGATGGCCTTGTAGGCATCCAGGGAGAAGTCCCTGGGCCACAGATAATATCCCTCCAGGGCCAGCGTCCTCTCATTCTCAAAGGAAGCCGCCAGCATCATGATAAAGGGAATCAGGCAGGACAGGGCGAACAATGCGATGAAGAGATACCCCGCCACCTGGATGACTCTGCCGGAAAAATCCAGCCTTACTTTATTTTTATGTTCACTCATGCTCATTCCTCCTTCCTCGCGTCCACGCCTAGAACAGCGCGTAATCCGGCTCCACCTTCTTGACCACGAAGTTCGTCGCCAGCACTACGATCAGGCCGAACACGGACTGCACGAAGGACACGGCGGCCGCGGTGCTGAAATTGGAGTTGCTGACCATGGCCCGGAAGATAAAGGTCTCCAGCACGTCCGTACTGTTCTGCAGCAGGACATTGTTGCTCCCCACCACATTGTAGAACAGGTCGAAGTTGCCGTGCAGGATGCCGCCCAGGGACAAAAGCAATAGGATGATGATCGTAGGCCGCAGAGAAGGAAGCGTGATGTAGCGGATCCTCTGGATGGTGGTGGCGCCGTCCACCTTGGCCGCTTCCAGCATCTCCCTGTCCATCCCCATCAATGCCGCGAAGTATACGATTGAACCGTAGCCCGAGCCTTTCCAGAGGTTGATCAGGACCAGAATCAGGGGCCACGCGGCGGCCTTTTCATACACGTTGATGGGGCTGGCCCCGAACGCCTTCAGGATCGTGTTCAGGATGCCGTTGGTGTTGTTGAAGATCACGAAGCTGAATACGCCCACCAGCACATAGGATATGAAGTTGGGCAGTATCATAAAGGACTGGGCGTATTTGCGGAACGCCCGGTTGGTAAGCTCATTGAACAGCAGCGCGATCAGGATCTGCATGACTGTGCTGGTGGCGATGAAGCCCACATTGTAGAGGATCGTGTTCCTCACCAGCATCCCCAGCTTTCCTGACATCGCAATGAACTTCAGATTGCTCAGCCCTACGAAGGGACTGCCGAAGATGCCCTTGGCGTAGTCGAACCTTACGAACGCCACCCAGATTCCCGGCATGGGCAGGTATGCGAATATCAGGAAAAAGACGATTGCCGGCAGACACATGATCAGGAATTTGCGGTCTTTTTTCAGTGTTTTCTTCCATGGCTGCTTTGGCAGATTCTTTGTTTTCATCCTCTTCTCCTCTCTTTTGGTGTAAACGTTTACATATCCTATATATACCATTTTAAGTGCTATTTGTCAACATAGTTTCGTCTCTTTATGTTGTTTTGTTACATATGCTAAATTTTCCATGTCATCTTTTGTACATTTTTTCTCTACAAAATGTAGTATATTTCATTCTAAATCCTTATATGTAATATTTTACACTTCTGAAAGGGAGGGCCGGTTTTTCTCCTCATGCAAACAGGAGCCGCCGAAGCAGCTCCTGTCCTTTTCTTTCCTTATGCTGTTTGCTTTCTGCTCTTCCTCAGATTTCCCTCTCTCCGAAGAAATCCTCCTCCATCAGCCTGTCCAGCAGCTCGGCGAACAGGGTGTTGGCCCAGGCGAACCAGGGCCTGGTGAACTCCTCCGGCGCGGAGGGGTCGAAGGACTCGTGCATGTAGTTGGTCCCGGCGTGGGTCTTTGCCAGCATGTCCAGGCACTGCAGTATCTCTTCCCTGTCACCGGAGGTCAATGCCTGCATGGTGATGCCGATGTGCCATACGAAGCCTTTCGGGGTATGGGGGCTCCCCATGCCCTTCGCCTGGCTGCCCTCGTAATAGTAGGGGTTGTCCCCCGACAGGAGGAAGCTTCTGGTATTCCGGTAAAGCGCATCATCCTTATCGCAATATCCCAGATAAGGCATGGCCAGCAGGCTGGGGGAATTGGCATCGTCCATCAGGATATGGTTGCCGAAGCCGTCCGTCTCGTAGGCGTATATCTTCCCGTACTTGGGATGCTCCACCACCCCATAGGTCTCGATGCCGTCCCGGATCTCCTCAGCCAGCTCCCGGCACTCTTTCGCCAGGGCCTCGTCCCCCAGGCACTCCCTGCAAATCTCCTCCGCGTACTCCAGGGCTTTCACAGCCATCATGTTGGAGGGAATCAGGTAGCCGAAGCAGCAGGTATCGTCCGAGGGGCGGAAGCCCGACCAGGTCATGCCCGTGACGTTCACGGGACGGCCCTTCCCCTTGCAGGGCAGGGTGTCCGTCTTCACGCAGTTGTAGCGCCGGAAGAAGTAGGGGGAGTTCCTGTGGTCCTGCTCCACGGTAAAGGTGTGTACGATCTCCCGGATCATCTCATGGAACTCTTCCGTAAATATCCTGCCGATCCCCGTCTCCTTCCAGTAATAGTATCCCAGGTAAAGGGGGGCGCAGAGGGAGTCCACCTCATACTTGCGCTCCCACACATGGGCGTTCTCCAGGGTCTCGTCCTCGTATCCCGCCCCTGCCCCGTTGGCGCTTTCGTTGAATGCATTGGCATAGGGGTCTACGCAGACCATCTTCGCCTGCCTGGCGATGATGCCCTCCAGGATCTCCTGGAGCTGGCCGTCCTCTCCGGCATACTTCACATAGGGCCTCACCTGGGCCGCGGAATCCCGCAGCCACATGGCGGGGATGTCGCCGGTGATGACGAAGTACCCTCCGTCCTCCGACTGCTTCACCGTGGTCTCCATGGTGTTCAGGAAACACTGGGCGGCCAACGGCGCCAGCGGGCTGTAGTGGGCCTGGTAATAGGCCTCCAGCTTCTTTGCTCTGTTCTTCAATGCCTCCGGTATCGTCATGATGTTCCTCCGTTTCTTTGTCAGACTCTGTCTGGTCCGCCCTTTCCGGGCCTTTCTCTAATCATATCCGTCGGCCGTCAATCTGTCAACCTTTAAAAAGGGGCGGATCCCTGTGATAAAAATGTGCCGCGATGGGAAAAGTATGGTATAATGTTGACATTACAACCCATACGGAGGGAACAATGGACATCTTAATCTGTACCCACGAAAAAGACCCTTCCCCAGTCTTCGACAGCGTGGAGGCTTATTTCTCCCGGGAATTCCCGGACGCGGCGCTCTCATGGCAGCGCTCGGGCACCGTGCTCACCGCCTCATTGGACACCAGCGGGGAAGCAATCGCCAGGGCCTTTGAAGCCCTTGTGAAAAAGCATCCCGGGCTGAGCGTGGAGGCGTCCTATTCCTACGATGTCAGGGAGGGCGACACAAGCGCCCAGTGGTGGGGGACCACCAGGATCTATTCCACAACGGAGGATGGGGAGACGAAAATCGTCAGCAGCTCCAGCACATACTGGAATTGACAGATATATCCGAAAAAGAGAGGAGACCACTATGAAAATCCTGTTCTACGACACCAAAAGCTATGACAAGGAATCCTTCCAGGACACCCTGAAGGATTACCAAAGCATCACCATCGAGTACACAAAATCCGACCTGGATCCCCGCACCGCGGCCCTGGCGGAGGGCTTCGATGCCGTCTGCGCCTTCGTCAGCTCCGACATCGGCACCCAGACCATGGAGATTCTCCATGAGAAGGGAATTTCCCTGCTCCTCATGCGCTGCGCGGGCTTCAACAATGTGGACCTGGACACCGCAAAAAAATACGGTATCCGCGTCATGCGCGTCCCCGGCTACTCCCCGGAGGCCGTGGCGGAGCATGCCATGGCCCTGGCGCTGGCCAGCAACCGCCGCCTCTACAAGGCCTACAATAAGGTGCGGGAGAACGATTTCAGCCTGAGCGGGCTCATGGGCTTCAACTTCTACGAGAAGACCGCCGGCATCATCGGCACCGGGAAAATCGGCGCCGCCATGTGCCGCATCTGCCGGGGCTTCGGCATGAAAGTCATCGCCTATGACGTGTACCAGAACGAAGCCCTGAAAGACTTCGTGGAGTACGTGCCCCTGGAGCGGCTCCTTTCTGACAGCGATGTCATTTCCCTGCACTGCCCGCTGATGGACTCCACCTACCATATCATCAACATCGACACCATCCGGCAGATGAAGGACGGGGTCATTTTGGTGAACACCTCCAGAGGCGCCCTGGTGAAGACCGACGACCTGATCGAGGGCATCCGCATGCACAAGTTCGCGGGGGTGGGCCTGGACGTGTACGAGGAGGAGACCAACAATGTGTTCGAGGACCGGTCGGACGAAATCCTGGAGCACTCCACCACGGCAAGGCTATTGTCTTTCCCCAACGTGATGATCACCTCCCATCAGGGGTTCTTCACCAGGGAGGCCCTGGGGGCCATCGCCGCCACCACGCTGCGCAACGCCATGGATTATATGGAAGGGAAGGAAAGCCCCAATGACGTGAAAGCCGGGTAGGAATCCCCTAAATTTCTCTTCGCAGAGTCATAGCCTCTTTTTTCGCAGTCTTTTTTGCAAAAGCCCTTGCAAAAGCAAAATCAATATGATATCATTTTAATATCAAACGAACTTCTAAAGACACAAGCGAAGAAAGCGAGGAATTTTCTATGGAAGAGAAACTCTTAAAAAGCGCAAAGAACGGCATGGCCGTCCTGCTGGCAACAATTCTGGCCTATGCGGCGGCCATTGCCGCAGTGGTCATCAGCGGCATCGACATCGACAGATACGGGGCCTCGGCCTTCAGCGTCGCAGGGCTCGTCATCGGCATCGCAGTGCTCTCCCTGGGCTGGATCCCCCTCCTGGGCCTGAAGGTCCTGAAGCCCCAGGAGGCCCTGGTGCTGACCCTGTTCGGCAAGTACATCGGCACCCTGAAGGAAAACGGCTTCTACTACGTCAATCCCTTCTGCGTAGGCGTGAACCCGGCGGCCAAGACAAAGCTGAGCCAGAGCGGGGACGTGTCGGAGCCCGGCAGCGGGCTGCTGGCCATAGCAAGCGGGGCCCAGAGCATGAACCTGGCCGCCGATTACGGCAGCAAGAAGCTGTCCCTGAAGATCATGACCCTGAACAACAGCAGGCAGAAGATCAACGACTGCCTGGGGAATCCTGTGGAAATCGGCATCGCGGTGACCTGGCGGATCGTGGATACGGCCAAGGCCGTGTTCAACGTGGACAACTACAAGGAATTCCTCTCCCTCCAGTGCGACAGCGCCCTGCGCCAGGTGGTGCGGGTCTACCCTTATGACGTGGCCCCCAATGTGGACACCACCGGGGACGGCCATGCGGACGAAGGGAGCCTGCGGGGCTCCAGCGATGTGGTGGCCGCCAGGATACGGGACGAGATCCAGGCCCGGGTGAAGGAGGCCGGCATCGAGGTGGTGGAGGCCCGGATCACCTACCTGGCCTACGCCCCGGAGATCGCGGCCGTGATGCTGCAGCGCCAGCAGGCCTCCGCCATCATAGACGCCCGGAAGATGATCGTGGACGGCGCCGTGGGCATGGTGGAGATGGCCTTGGAGCGGCTGAACGAGAACGATGTGGTACAGCTGGATGAGGAGCGCAAGGCGGCGATGGTCTCCAATCTGCTGGTGGTCCTGTGCGGGAATCATGATGCCCAGCCCATCGTGAATTCCGGGAGCCTATACTGATGGCAGACGCCAAGAAGCAGGTTCCCCTGCGGCTGTCCCCCAAGCTCTATGACGCCATCGCCGCCTGGGCGGAGGACGACTTCCGCTCGGTCAACGGTCAGATAGAGTACCTGCTGACGGAGTGCGTCCGCCAGCGGAAGAAGAACGGGAAATATGCCCCGGAGGAACTGGACGTGCCGCCGGAGCTGGATATCTGAGCTTATGCCCGCTGCAGCATGCAGCGGGCATTTTGCCGTATGCAGACAACCGGGTACGTTCGTCCCAAAAAGGCCCGAAAAGGTCAAGACTTTTGCGTTATTGAGTTTTTAGCGACTTTAAGGTATAATTCATCTATAGCAGAAGGCATGGGACCGCCAATTTCTACACAAGAAGGAGGATACCGCAAAATGGAGCTGGCGAAACTACAGGAGGCAGGGCTTGCACGAGTCGGAGCGGACGGAAAAGTGATTCTGTCCGATGAGCTGTTCACAGTGCTGACGGCATACGCAAATCAGAGCGATAACGAAACGGATAATCGGCGCAGGGCGGATGCACTGGGTTTTGGCGGCAGGGAAATCCGGGTGGCTCCCGGAGCGGTTATCCGTGTCCATGACAAAGAGAAAATCGGAAGGAATGTATTTATCGGTCTGTATACTTATGTAAACGGAAATGTGGCAATCGGAGAGAATACCCTGATCGGGCCGAACTGTTCGCTGGCTGCGGGAAATCATAAGTTCGACCCCCAAACGGGATGGTTCAGCGCCAGGACAGAGGCGGACGGCGATGACAGCATCCGAATCGGAGAGGGAAGCTGGCTGGCCTCCGGCGTGATTGTAACCGCAGGGGTAAAGCTGGGCAGGTGCAATCTGGTCTGCGCCAATTCCGTCGTGACCAAAAGCACGCCGGACTATGCAATCATGGCAGGGACCCCGGCAAGGCAAATCGGCACGATCGACCCGGAAACGGGCGCATATCACTGGAATCAGAAAGGACAGGACTGATGTCAGATTTGGAAAAGGCAAAAAGCCCGTTGGCGCAGAGGCGAACCTGTGGCAGCCAGATTTTTCCGTCACCGGCCCGCAATGAGATTATAGAGGAGACGCCTCCTGTTTTTTCGTTCCTGCGGGACGGGGAGGAAAAACGTTATCGCGTTGTCGTCTGTGACGCTTCCAATCAAATCGTTTTTGAGGCGGAAACGGAGAGAAATTATGTCATCCCGAAAGAGAGGCTCGCCGCAGGCAGCTATCGCTGGAATCTCTTTTGCGGAGAACAGGAACGGGGCTGGTGGGAATTCTCCATTTCCGAAAACGCCGTGGTTTTTCTGCGGCCGCAAGCGCCAGACGTATTTGCGGCAATCCCGGATGTGCGGCCGCGTCATCTGTTTCTGGCGGAGGACATTCCCGAAATCCTGAAAAAAAGGCAGCCAGAAACGGAAACGCTGCGGCGCAACATCGAGGCGGCATGTTCCCGGCCGCTTCCAAAGCCGCCCCTTTTTTATAGCTTTCCGAATCAGGTAGAGTACCGGGAATATTTTGGAGCGTACCGGGAATATTGCGACAGGGATCTGGTGGCCTGCGCGCTGGGTCATGCACTGCTGAAAGACAGGAGCGCCGGCCTTAAGGCAAAGGAGCTTCTACTGACTATCTGTAGCTGGAATCCCGATGGTCCATGTGCAGTGGATGCACCGTGGAATGATGAGATCGGCCTGAGCAATGCCCGTTGCCTGCCAGCCGTATATGACCTATTGTACGATTCTTTATCGCAACAGCAGAAGTATATTGTGGAAAAAACGATCATCGCATATGCAAAGCAGTGCAGGGAACGGCTGCATACACTGGATTTTACGGAAAACCCCGGAGATTCCCATGCGGGGCGGCTTCCGGCATATCTGGGAGAGGCCGCAATGGTCTTAAAGGGAAGCAGCTATATATCGGAAGAGACCCTGATTCTGTGGCTCTCGGATGCACTGGAAATTTACGGTGGAATCTTTCCGTTCTATGGGACGTCAGATGGCGGCTGGGCGGAGGGGCCTTTTTATGCATCCAGCTATACTCGATGGTATCTGCCGTTTTTCATGGCGGTGGAGCGGTATGCGGATGTTCGCTTTCTGGATCGCCCCTTTTATCAGAGACTTTCCCAGTTTTTCCTGCATTTCGCGGAAAAAGAGAGGGAAAACCATCCATTCGGGGATGGCTACTGGTGTGGGAGCGAGGATCCGGAATGGCCAGGATTCTTTGCACAGAATCCCTTCCGGCTTTACGGCGAGCGGTTCGGGCCCGATGAAGCGCGGCAGAAGGCGGCGGAGCATGCTGCGCCGAAGCTGTTCGAGCTGCATCTTCTGGATGTGTTTTTGCCCACAGGGAAGGCACCGGAGCATCTTCTGACAGGAAGCGCCGCGCCCATGGCAGTATTCGAGGAATGCGGTCTTGCAAGCTGTCAGACAAATCTCGCCGATCAGGCGCACGGGACAGGCCTGCTCGTCCGGGCAAGCAAATTCGGCAGCGTCAGCCACCAGCATGCCGATCAGGGCTCCTTCGCTCTGATCCGGAACAACCATACGCTGATCTCACCCTCCGGCTATTTCGGGAGGTGCTGGGGGACAAAGCATCATCGGAACTGGACTAAAACAACGAAAGCGCATAATTGCATCTTGGTAGACGGGATCGGGCAGGAGGCGGACAGCCATCGGGCAATGGGGCGGTTTGTACGGTGGGAACATGATGGGGCATGCTTTTTCCGCCTGACGGTGGATTTGGCTGCAGCGTATCCGATGTTGGAACACTATGAGAGGACATTTGAGCTGACAGAGAGGGAGCTGATCATTCATGATGAGATTCTGTCAAAGCGGGAATGCCGTATTTCGTGGCTTTTGCATATGCTGAGCAGGCCCACTGTGCAGGAGGACGGAAGCCTGCTTTTGATGCATCAGGGAGAATGTGCCGTGATCATCCCGGATCATTCCTTCAGCGGCAAAGCCACAGTGGATGAATGCTTTGAGACAGACGTGAACGATGGGGTTGCCGATGAGGTGG
>CAMTBF010000009.1 GCA_947068385.1 uncultured Lachnospiraceae bacterium | reverse complement strand
ACGGCTGCAATCCTTACCATGACAGAGCAGGAGGCGCGGCGCATTTATGAGGAGATTCTGCGGGGACGGGAGATGGGACTTGCTGCCGCGCTTCGGAAAATTTACGTGAAGACGGACAAGCAGTTCATATTCCTGATAGATGAGTGGGACTGCATCATGCGGGAACGGCAGGAGTCGGAAGGGCTGCAGCGGCAGTACTTAGACTTCTTGCGGAATCTCCTGAAAGACCAGCAGTATGTCGCCCTTGCCTATATGACAGGCATCCTGCCCGTAAAAAAGTATGGCCTACATTCAGCTCTGAACATGTTCAGGGAGTACTCTATGACGAATCAGAGGAATTTCGAAGAGTATACCGGCTTTACGGAGGAGGAAGTGAAGGCGCTGTGCCGACGTTTCGATATGGACTTTGCGGAAGCCAGCAGCTGGTATGACGGATATAAGTTCAAGCGATACCAACATGTATACAATCCGAGATCCGTGGTAGAGGCCATGAGCTGCAGGGAATTTTCCAACTACTGGACGGCGACGGAAACCTACGAGGCGCTGAAAATCTATATAGATATGGACTTCGAAGGGCTGCGGGCGGACATCGTGCGGATGCTGGGAGGCGGAAGCGTCAGAATCAACACAAAGAGCTTCCAGAACGACATGCGGAATCTCAAGACAAAGGATGACGTGCTCACGCTGCTGATACACCTGGGGTACCTGGCCTATGATTCTGAGAAGGAGGAAGCGTTCATCCCCAATAAAGAGATTGTAGGAGAGTTCGAGAACGCCATGAGCGTCAGCGGCTGGCCGGAGGTCATGCGGATTTTGAAATCATCCGATAAGCTCTTGAAGGATACCCTGGATGGCGATGCGGACAGTGTGGCCAGGGGGCTTGACCAGGCGCACACGGAGGCTTCTTCTATTTTGACTTACAATGATGAGAATTCCCTTGCATGCGCGATTGGGCTTGCGTATTACAGCGCTAGGAAGGACTACAGGCTCATAAGGGAGCTGCCGTCAGGCAAAGGCTTCGCAGATGTAGTATTCCTGCCATTGCCCTCTGCAAATAAACCAGCCCTTGTCATAGAACTGAAATATGACAAGACAGTCAATGCGGCCATACAGCAGATAAAGGACAGAAATTACACCCAGGCGCTGGAAGGATATGTGGGCCAGATATTGGCAGTGGGCATAAATTATGACAGGGACGATGCCGATAAGCACCACAGCTGCGTGATAGAGAGACTGGAAAAGCGATAAGAACACAAAGGAGGCCCCCATGGCATTTGCGCACCTTCACGTCCACACGGAATACTCCCTCCTGGACGGCTCCAACAAGATAAAAGAATACGTCTCCCGGGTAAAAGAGCTGGGGATGGACAGTGCCGCCATCACCGACCACGGTGTCATGTACGGCGTCATCGACTTCTATCGGGCGGCGAAAGAGGCCGGCATCAACCCCGTCATCGGCTGCGAGGTCTACGTGGCCCCGAACTCCCGCTTCGACAAGGAGACCACCGGCGGCGAGGACAGATACTACCATCTCGTCTTATTGGCCGAGAACAACACCGGCTACGCCAACCTGATGAAGATTGTGAGCCGTGGCTTCACCGAGGGCTACTACTACCGCCCCCGGGTGGACATGGAAGTCCTGAACCGCTACCACGAGGGGCTGATAGCCCTGTCCGCCTGCCTGGCCGGAGAGGTTCAACGCAATATCGTCAAAAACCTTCCGGAGGAAGCCAGGAAAGCCGCCCGTAAATACGAGGCATGCTTCGGCAAGGGCAACTACTTCCTGGAGCTCCAGGATCACGGCCTCCCCCAGCAGCGCCTGGTGAACACCGAGCTCCTGAAGATGAGCAAAGAGCTGGACATCCCTTTGGTGGCCACCAACGACGTCCACTACACCTACGAAAAGGACGCGGATTCCCACGACATCCTCCTGTGCCTCCAGACCAACAAGAAGCTGGCGGACGAGGACAGGCTGCGTTATGAAGGGGGCCAGTATTTCGTCAAGAGCGAGGAGGAGATGAAAGCCCTCTTCCCCTACGCCTGGGAGGCACTGGAGAACACCCAGCGCATAGCGGACCGCTGCCATGTGGAAATCGAGTTCGGCGTCACAAAACTCCCTCACTTCGATGTGCCCGAGGGATACGACTCCTGGAGTTACCTGAACAAGCTCTGCGACGACGGCCTTGCGGAGCGCTATGGGGACGGAACCCAGCCCGCCGGGGACACGGGACAGACCCTGCGGGAGCGGCTGGACTACGAGCTTGACGTCATCCGCCGCATGGGATACGTGGACTACTTCCTGATCGTCTGGGACTTCATCAACTATGCCAGGAGCAATGGCATCCCCGTAGGGCCGGGCAGAGGCTCCGCCGCGGGCAGCATCGTGTCCTACTGCCTGAAGATTACCAACATCGAGCCCATCCGGTACAGCCTGCTCTTCGAGCGCTTCCTGAACCCCGAGCGGGTGTCCATGCCCGATATCGACATCGACTTCTGCTACAACCGCAGGCAGGAGGTCATCGACTATGTGGACAGGAAGTACGGCTCCGACAAGGTGGTGCAGATCGTCACCTTCGGTACCCTGGCGGCCAAGGGCGTCATCCGGGACGTGGGCCGGGTCATGGATCTGCCCTACGCCTTCGTGGACGCCATCGCCAAGATGATACCCGGTGAGCTCAACATCACCATCGACAAGGCCCTGGAAAAGAACCCGGAGCTGCGCAAGTCCTATCAGGAGGACGAGCAGGTGCGCCACCTGATCGACATGTGCAAGCGCCTGGAGGGCCTGCCCAGGCATACCTCCATGCACGCGGCGGGGGTGGTCATCTGCCCGGAGGCGGCGGACGAGTTCGTGCCCCTGTCCAGGGGAAGCGACGGCTCCATCACCACCCAGTTCACCATGACCACCTTAGAGGAGCTGGGCCTGCTGAAAATGGACTTCCTGGGCCTGCGGACGCTGACCGTGATCGCGGACGCGGTGAAGTTCGTGGAGGAGAGCACCGGAAAGCACATAGACATCGACAATATCGACTACAACGACCAGCAGGTCCTGGCGGCCATAGGCACCGGGAAGACGGACGGCGTGTTCCAGCTGGAAAGCGGCGGGATGAGAAGCTTCATGAAGGAGCTTCGCCCCCAGAACCTGGAGGACATCATCGCAGGCATCTCCCTGTACCGCCCGGGCCCCATGGACTTCATCCCCAAATACATCAAGGGCAAGAACAACCACAAAGACGTAGTCTATTCCTGCCCCCAGCTGGAGCCGATCCTGGCCCCCACCTACGGCTGCATCGTCTACCAGGAGCAGGTGATGCAGATCGTCCGGGATCTGGGCGGCTACACCCTGGGCCGCAGCGACCTGGTGCGCCGGGCCATGAGCAAGAAGAAGCAGTCCGTCATGGAGAAGGAGCGGGCAAACTTCATCTATGGAAATGCCGAGGAGGGCGTGCCCGGCTGCGTGTCCAGGGGCATCAGCGAGCAGGTGGCCAGCGGCATATTCGACGACATGACCGACTTCGCGAAATACGCTTTCAACAAATCCCATGCCGCCTGCTACGCCGTGGTGGCCTACCAGACGGCCTGGCTGAAATACTACTACCCCGTGGAGTTCATGGCGGCCCTGATGACATCCGTCATCGACAGCGCCAAGAAGGTGTCGGAGTACATCCTGACCTGCCGGAACATGGGAATCGAGCTCCTGCCGCCGGACATCAACCAGGGGCAGAGCGGATTCTCCGTGACCGGACAGAGCATCCGCTATGCCCTCACCGCCATCAAGGGCGTGGGGCAGTCCGCCATCGATGACATCGTGGCCGAGCGCAAGGCCAGAGGCCCCTTCCAGAACCTGAAGGATTTCCTGGAGCGCACCTCCGACAAGGACGTGAACAAGCGGGCCGTGGAGAACTTCATCAAGGCTGGGGCCTTGGACAGCCTGGGCGGCACCAGGAAGCAGTTCATGAGCGTCTATGTGCAGATCATGGAGCGCATCACGAAGGACAGGAAGAGCAATCTGGTGGGACAGATCTCCCTCTTCGACATCGCGGACGATTCCCAGAAGGAGGAGTTCGACATCCGCATGCCCGACGTAGGGGAGTATCCCAAGGAGATGGTCCTGGCCTTTGAGAAAGAGGTGCTGGGCATCTACTTAAGCGGCCATCCCCTGGAGTCCGACCAGGAGCTGTGGCAGAAGTATATCGACAACACCACAAACGACTTCGCCTTAGACGAGGAGACCGGCAGCGCCCGGGTGGCGGACCAGGCCCGGGTGGTGGTGGGCGGGATGATCGCGGACAGGAGCATCAAGTACACCAAGAACGACAAGGTCATGGCATTCCTGAACCTGGAGGACCTGGTGGGGAACATGGAGATCGTGGTGTTCCCCAAGGATTACGAGAAATACGGCAGCATGCTGGTGGAGGAGGCCAAGGTCTTCATCAAGGGCCGGGCCAGCATGGAGGAGGAAAAGGACGGCAAGCTGATCTGCGAGCAGGTGGTCAGCTTCGAGGAGGCGGCCCAGGCAGGCGGCAGGCCGCTGTTCCGGAATAATTACAAGGAAAGCTTCGGCGGCGCGGGCTTCGGAGGCGGGAGAAGCGGCGGATATGGCCGGCAGGGCGGCGGGCAGTACGGCGGCAGGCCGGACAGGCAGGGCCCTCCACAGGACGGCCATACGGGCGCGGAGGGAGCGGCCCGGGAGGGCGTGGGCCAAAGCGGCACCCCGCCGCGGAAGAAGGTGCCCTCCGGCATCTGGATCCAGTTTCCGGACGCGGACGATTATTTTGCCAGGGAGAAGGAGCTGCTCACCGCCATCGAGGACTCCGACGGCAACGACGACGTGGTGATTTTCCTGAAGGACACCAAGGCCTACAAGCTCCTGCCACCGAACCGGCGCGTGTCCGCGGACAGGGCGCTGGAGCAGCGCCTGGGGGGCCTGTTCGGCGGGGAAAATGTAAAAATACGCCGATAGGTATTGAAAACCGTATGCAAATGCATTAAAATAAATGCGGAAAGCGAAAAGACAAAGCCGGAACCCTCCGGTGCGGGACACAGGTGCCGGGGGAGATGCGGAATCAGAATAGGGACAGGAGGTTACAGAGAATGGCGAAGGAAATAAAGACGATAGCGGTACTGACCAGCGGTGGGGACGCGCCTGGCATGAACGCTGCCATCCGCGCGGTGGTCCGCACCGCTATCTACAGGGGCGTGAAGGTAAAGGGAGTCAAGAAGGGATATAATGGCCTGCTCAACGAGGACATCATCGATATGGCCCCCCGCAACGTGTCGGACATCATCCAGAGGGGCGGCACCGTCCTGGGCACGGCCAGATGCCTGGAGTTCAAAAAGGTGGAATACCAGGAGAAGGCGGCTGAAATCTGCAGGAAGCACGGCATAGACGGCATCGTGGTCATCGGCGGCGACGGCTCTTACAGAGGGGCCCAGGCGCTGTCCAGGCAGGGCATCAACGCTATCGGCATCCCGGGCACCATCGACCTGGACATCGCCTGCACGGAGTACACCATAGGCTTCGACACGGCAGTGAACACCGCCATGGAAGCCATCGACAAGGTAAAGGACACATCCTCCTCCCATGAGCGCTGCAGCATCATCGAGGTCATGGGGAGGCACGCGGGCTATATCGCCCTGTGGTGCGGCATCGCCAACGGCGCGGAGGACATCCTGCTCCCCGAGAACTACGACTACAACGAGCAGGAGATCATCAACCATATCATCGAGAGCCGCAAGAAGGGCAAGATCCACCACCTGATCATCAACGCGGAGGGCATAGGCCATTCCACCTCCATGGCGAAGCGCATCGAGGCGGCCACGGGCATCGAGACCAGGGCCACCATCTTGGGCTACATGCAGAGGGGCGGCAGCCCTACGGCCATGGATCGCTATTATGCCTCCATCATGGGCTCCTACGCGGTGGACATCCTCTTAGAGGGCAAGACCAACCGGGTGGTGGGCTACCGCTACGGAGAGTTCACGGACTTCGGCATCGAGGAGGCCCTGCAGATGCAGAAGGACATCGACAGGTACCAGTACGAGGTGGCCAGGAGGCTTACGATCTGATTTTATATTTCTAATGGGAAAGGCAGCCGTTTTGCTGGAAATGGCTGCCTTCGTGCATGTCAGGGAGGAGTTATGATCACCAGTCATTCCAATCCAAAAGTGAAACAGGTGGCACAGTGGCAGGGCAGCGCCAGGGAGCGGCGGGATGCGGGCATATTCCTGACCGAGGGCTTCAAGATGTGCGAGGAAGCCCCCATGGAGGCCGTCCGGGAGATCTATGTCACGCCCGAGGCCCTGGAAAGGAGCGCGTCCCAGCCCCGCCTGAGGGAGAAGCTGGAGCAGGCGGGCTATGAGACGGTAGACCCCCAGGTGTTCCGGAAGATGTCCGACACCCAGGCCCCCCAGGGGATCCTGTGCGTGGTGGAGCGGCCCAGGCATACCCTGGAGCAGCTCCTCGCTGGCCCCGCCCCCCTGCTGGTGGCGCTGGAGGACCTGCGCGATCCCGGCAACCTGGGCACCATCGTCCGGACAGCCGAGGGCGCGGGAGCCACCGGGATCATCATGAGCCAGGGGACGGTGGACATCTATAATCCGAAGACGATCCGGGCCACCATGGGGTCGATCTTCAGAGTGCCCTTTGTCTATGCGGAAGACATGGGCCAGGCCGTGGCGCAGATGCGGGAGAGGGGGATACGCGTCTATGCCGCCCATCTGGCCGGGGAAAGGGATTACGATGGCTTCTGCTTCCGGAAGGGCACGGCGTTCCTGATAGGAAACGAGGGCAGGGGCCTGAGCGGGGCGCTTTCGGAACAGGCGGACGGCCTGCTGAAGATCCCCATGGAGGGCCGGGTGGAGTCGCTGAACGCCGCTGTCAGTGCGGCTTTGCTGATGTATGAGGCCCATCGCCAAAGGAAAAAATGAAAAACTTGACATTTCCCGTAACATCTGTTATGATACTCGTAACAAATTTAATAACTTTGTAATAACTTTATGAAGAAAAGGAATAATTTAACGCAAAGTCTTAAGAATTTGTTAATGGAGGTAAAAAATCATGACAAGATGCAGAAAGCTGTTCGCTACAGTGGCAGCAGTACTGATGTCATTATGCCTGGTCTTTGAGGCAGGTATGACCGCCCGGGCCAGCGAGGGGGCCGGCATGGACAAGACCTGCGGCGGCGTGGCCGCGGTGTTCAATCCGGGCTCCGGCAATTCGGTGGATGTGGTGAACGCTACGGCGAAGGAGCTGAACCTTGACCTGACGGCGGAAGAGGAGGAGCCCCTGGAGAGCAAGCTGGTGATGGCCAATGTGCAGAACGCGCTGAACGTGAGGAGCGAGGCCAGCGAGGAATCCGACAAGGTAGGAATGCTGTACAAGGACTGCGGAGGCACGATCCTGGAGCGCAGGGACGGATGGACCAAGCTCCAGTCCGGCAATATCATCGGCTGGGCCTCGGACGAGTTCCTGATTTTTGACGACGAGGCCCTTGCCCTGGCAAACAGCGTGGGCAAGATGGTGGCGACTGTGGACACGGAGACCCTCCGGGTGAGGATGGAGCCCAACACGGAGGCGGGCATCTGGGGCCTGCTGCCGGGAGGCGAGGTCGTGGAGGTGCTGAACGAGTACGATGACGGCTGGGTATGCATCGATTTCGAGGGAGAGGACGGCTATGTGTCCACGGAGTTCCTGGTGATCGACTTCGTCATCGACGCAGGGGAGACCATGGAGGAGATCGACGCCCGCATAGCGGCGGAGAAGGAGGCCTCACGGCACAAGAACTTTGGCGAATACACAACGGACGCGGACACGACTCTGCTGCTGGCGGCCCTGATCTACTGCGAGGCGGGATCCGAGAGCTACGAAGGGAAGCTTGCGGTGGGCGCAGTGGTCATGAACCGCGTCAGGAGCGGGGCGTACCCCAACTCCATCCACGGCGTGATATATGCTTCCGGCCAGTTCACGCCGGCCATGAACGGCAAGCTCAACAACGTGTACGCGTCAGGCAGCTACACCGCCGAATGCGTCCAGGCGGCCCAGGAGGCCCTGGCAGGCGTGTCCAATGTAGGCGACCTGACCCACTTCCGCCGCAACAACGGACGGGAGGGCCTGGTGATCGGAAACCACGTGTTCTATTGATGGCTGCCGATCGGAAATAATTTCATACCAAAGCGCGGGCGGCGGGCCGTAGAGGCTTCGCCGCCCTTTTGTACGTTAAGGGCAGGTATCGTGCAAAGAAATGGGTTGATAAAAAATGATTTTTATAGTAAACTTAGTTTAGGATTTAGGAAAAAGGAACTGGGATAAAAGAATCTAGGAGAAAAAGGCAAGGGGAGGAAGATTGTATGGATATGGTGCTGATTTTCTGGATGGTCTTATTGATTCTATGCATCGTGATCGAAGTTCTGACCCTGGGGCTGACCACTATATGGTTCGCGGCGGGCGCGCTGGTGGCCATTTTCGCGGCTCTGCTGTACGCGCCGATTTTCGTGCAGGTGATTCTGTTCCTGCTGGTCTCGCTGGCGCTGCTGTTCTTCACCAGGCCCATCGCGGTGAAATACTTCAACCGGGACAGGGTGAAGACCAATGTGGAGAGCATGGTGGGCCGCCAGGCCATCGTCACAGGGGAGATCGACAACGTACAGGCCACAGGCCAGGTGACGGTGAGCGGCCAGGAGTGGAGCGCCAGGAGCTGGGACGACAAGGTGCGGATCCCGGCGGGGGCCGTGGTGGTCGTGGTAGCCATCAGCGGCGTGAAGCTGATCGTGCGGACGGAGCAGCGGATGGAAGCAGTCGCACCCGTCAAGGCGGAAGCACCGCAGCCAATGGCAGCGTCCCCGGGAGAGGAGCCGGAAGCGCCGAAGGAGGAGCCGCAGGTTCCGGGCGAGGAGCCACAGATTCCGGAAGCCGAACCGGAGGGGAAGGAGCCTGAAGAGGCGAAAACGGAGGAGTAGTTTTCATCCATCAATAAATCAAGCGCTGGACAGAGCGCGGAAAGAGGTAAAATTATGGGAGCAATGGGTTGGATTATGGGTGTATTGATCGTGGTGATCCTGGCGGTGCTGGTATCCTGCCTGAAGATCGTCCCCCAGGCGCAGGCCTACGTCATCGAGCGTCTGGGCGCCTATCAGGGAACCTGGTCGGTGGGATTCCACATCAAGGTGCCTTTCCTGGATAAGGTGGCCAGAAAGGTGAACCTGAAGGAGCAGGTGGCGGACTTCCCGCCCCAGCCGGTGATCACCAAGGACAATGTCACCATGCGGATCGACACGGTGGTGTTCTACCAGATCACGGATCCCAAGCTGTTCACCTACGGCGTGGAGAATCCTATGATGGCCATCGAGAACCTGACGGCCACTACCCTGCGTAACATCATCGGCGACCTGGAGTTGGATCAGACATTGACGTCCCGCGAGACCATCAACACCAAGATGCGCGCCGCTCTGGACATCGCCACAGATCCCTGGGGCATCAAGGTGAACCGGGTGGAGCTGAAGAACATCATCCCTCCCGCTGAGATCCAGAACGCCATGGAGAAGCAGATGAAGGCGGAGCGCGAGAGACGTGAGGCCGTGACCCGGGCGGAAGGCGAGAAGAAAGCGAAAATCCTGGAGGCCGAGGGCGCCAAGGAATCCGCCATCCTGCGTGCGGAGGCCGACAAGCAGTCCGCCATCCTGCGTGCGGAGGCCCAGAAGGAGAAGATGATCCGCGAGGCGGAAGGTGAGGCGGAGGCCATCCTGAAGGTGCAGCAGGCCAATGCGGACGGTATCCGCATGCTGAAAGATGCAGGGGCCGACGAGTCCGTGCTGAAGATCAAGAGCCTGGAGGCCTTCGAGAAGGTGGCGGACGGCCAGGCCACCACGATCCTGCTTCCCGCGGAGCTTCAGGGCATCGCCAGCCTTGCGGCCACCTGGAAGGAAAGCGCAAAAAGCAGGTCTTGATGCTTTATAGGGACGGCAGATGCTGCCAGTAAACCAATGCCGGCCTCCGGAGCAATATCCGGAGGCCGGCTGTTTTGGGGTTGAAAAAGAAATGATGTTGCGGTATATTTATTACGGAAGAGTTCAGAACGGATTGGAAAGGCGGGACGAAAGATGGATTTAAAGGGACGGGATTTTCTGAAGTTATTGGATTTTACCACGGAGGAGATCGCATATCTGCTGGATCTGGCGGCGGATTTGAAGGAGAAGAAGAAAAAAGGGATTCCGGTGGACACCCTGCGGGGGAAGAACGTGGCGCTGATCTTCGAGAAGACCAGCACCCGCACCCGGTGCGCCTTTGAGGTGGCGGCCCATGACCTGGGGATGGGGACGACCTACCTGGATCCTTCGGGCTCCCAGATTGGCAAGAAGGAGAGCATCGCGGACACGGCCAGGGTCCTGGCAGGCATGTTCGAGGGAATCGAATACCGGGGATTCGGGCAGGATATCGTGGAGGAGCTGGCGAAGTACGCCAAGGTGCCTGTGTGGAACGGGCTCACCAATGAATTCCATCCTACCCAGATGCTGGCGGATTTCCTGACGATCAGGGAGCACTTCGGTCATCTGGAGGGGATAAGGCTGACCTATATGGGGGACGCCCGCTACAACATGGGCAATTCCCTGATGGTGGCCTGCGCCAAGATGGGCATGCACTTCACGGCCTGCACCACGGCGAAATACTTCCCGGAGGAGGGATTGGTGTCGCAGTGCAGGGAGATCGCCGCGCAGACCGGCGGCAGCATCACGCTGACGGAGGACGTGGCTGCCGGGACGAAAGACAGAGATGTAATCTATACGGACGTATGGGTGTCCATGGGGGAGCCGGATGAAGTGTGGGAGGAGCGGATCCGGGAGCTTTCCCCCTATCAGGTGAACCGGGCCGTCATGGAGAACGCGGGGGAAAAGGCCATATTCATGCACTGCCTGCCCGCTTTCCATGATCTGGATACCAAAATCGGCGCCCAGATGGGAGAGCGGTTCGGCATCACGGAGATGGAGGTCACGGACGAGGTGTTCGAGTCCGGGCAGTCGCTGGTGTTCCAGGAGGCGGAGAACCGGATGCATACCATCAAGGCTGTGATGCTGGCCACGATAGGGGAATAAGGGATGGCGCATGGGGCAGTTTGAAATAGGGCTGGATCAGGCGCCCCTGGCACGGGGCCTGACAGAGGATGCAGGATCGGCTCAGAGAATGGGAATGGACATGAAGAGATGAAGTCTAAGATATTAGCGCTCCTGCGGGAGCGGGAGGACTATGTGTCGGGGCAGGAGCTGTGTGAGCGCTTCGGCGTCTCCCGCACCGCGGTTTGGAAGGCCATAGGACAATTGAAGAAAGAGGGCTATCAGATAGAGGCGGTGCAGAACCGTGGATACCGGCTGGCATCCAAACGTCAGGTCTATGGGCAGCATGAGCTGGAGAGCCGCATGGACACCGTATGGGCCGGAAAGCCGGTGCGCTTCTACGAGGAGTTAGCCTCCACAAACCTCCAGGCCAAGCTGGACGCGGAGAATGGGGCCAAAGAGGGCACCCTGATCGTGGCGGACATGCAGACCGCCGGACGGGGGCGGAGGGGCAGATCCTGGAGCAGCCCGCCGGGGACGAATGTGTACTTTACTTTGGTCTTGAAGCCGGATTTCCGCGTGGAGCTGGCCTCCATGGTGACGCTGGTGATGGGGCTGGCGGTGGCGGAGGGGATACGGGAGACCTGCGGCCTGGAGGCCCGCATCAAATGGCCCAACGATATCGTGGTGAACGGGAAAAAGGTCTGCGGGATATTGGCGGAGATGAGCACGGAGCGGGACTTCATCCACTATGTGGTCATGGGCGTGGGGATCAATGTGGCCAGGCAGGACTTTCCCACCGAGATCGCCCAGACCGCGGCCTGCCTGGAGCAGGAGTGCGGATGTCCGGTATCCAGGGCGGAGATCTTGGTCAACGTGATGAAGGCCTTTGAAAAGCATTACGGCATATTCTGCAGGGACGGCGGCCTGGCAGGGCTTCTGGAGAGGTACAACGGGATGCTTGCCGGAAAGGACGGCGAGGTGCGGGTCCTGGATCCCAAGGGGGAGTTTCGGGGCATCTCCCGGGGCATCAGCCCTACCGGGGAGCTGTTGGTGGAGCGGGAGGACGGCGCTGTGGAGACCGTATACGCCGGGGAGGTGTCCGTGCGGGGCATCTACGGGTATGTGTGAAGAAGGAGGAGGCAGATGGAGAGCGGGAATATGGTGCTGTGCGCCGCCAATGCCTATGAGCAGAAATATTACTTTAATGAGCAGTTCAAGGGGATTCCGGAATCCATCCAGGAGGAGCTGCGCATCCTGTGCGTGCTGTTCACCCAGGAGGTGGGCGGCGTGTTCGCCATAGCCTTTGAGGAGGACGGCAGCGTGGTGTTTCAGACCAATGCCGATGACGACGACATCACCTATGACGAGGTCAGCAGCGGCCTATTGGTGGGCGAGATGAGGAGACGGCGTCAGGAGCTGTTCGAATCCCTACAGCTTTATTACAGGGTGTTCGTCCTGAAGGAGGATGTTTCGGGATATCTGTCGTAGGCTTTGTGGAAAATGGCATAGGTATGGGGAGAGAGGGCAGGGCTACGGAAATGGTGAGAATCGAGAAAGTAAATGGAAGAAATGTCTGGGAGATTCTGGGGCTTCGCGTCAGGGAGGATCAGAAGAGCTTTGTGGCGGGCAATGACGTGAGCATCATCGAGGCCTACACGGCAATCACCGGAGGGGGATATGCGTTTCCCTTCGGCATCTATGATGACGACAAGGCTGTAGGATTCCTGATGGTGGGATATGATACGGACGAGTATTGGGAGAATCCGCCGGAGATTGCCAGGAGCAATTACAATCTGTGGCGGTTCATGATAGATGAGCGCTATCAGCGCAGGGGATACGGACGGAAGGCCATGAAGCTTGCGCTGGACTTCATACGGACGCGGCCCTGTGGGGAGGCCCGGCACTGCTGGCTGTCCTATGAGCCGGAGAATACGGTGGCCAGGGAGCTGTACCGCTCTTTCGGATTCCGGGAGACCGGCGAGATGGACGAGGAGGAAGTGATCGCGGTGATGGAGCTGTGAAGAGGTGTGGATATGATATTAGTGATAGATGTAGGAAATACGAATATGGCACTGGGCGTGTACGAGAAGGAGGAGCTGCTTGCCACCTTCCGCATCATGACCAAGATGCCCAGGACTTCCGACGAGTACGGCGTATTGATTACCCAGATGCTGCTGAACCGGGGGATAGAGGCCGCTGACCTGGAGGGCTCCATCGTGGCCAGCGTGGTGCCGGACGTGATGCATGCCCTGATGGGGGCGCTGGTACGCTATACAAAGACACGTCCTATGAACGTGGGCCCGGGCATGAAGACTGGCATCCGCATCGTCACCGAGGATCCCAGGGCCATCGGGGCAGACCGTATCGTGGACGCGGTGGCGGCCTATGAAAAGTACGGCGGCCCTATATTGGTGCTGGATTTTGCCACCGCCACCACCTACGACCTGATCACGGAGAAAGGGGAATTCGCCGCGGGCATCACGGCCCCAGGTATGGGGATAAGCTCCGAGGCCCTCTGGACCCAGGCGGCCAAGCTGCCCAAGATAGAGATCCGCAAGCCCAAATCCATCCTGGCCCAGGAGACCATCAGCAGCATGCAGGCGGGGCTGGTGTACGGCCAGATCGGCCAGACGGAGTACATCATCCGGAAGGTGAAGGAAGAGAGCGGCCTTAAGAAGCTGAAGGTGGTGGCCACCGGGGGCCTGGGACGGCTCATCACCCAGGAGACGGATGCTATCGACATCTACGACAGCCATCTGACCATGGAAGGGCTGCGGATCCTTTATGAGAAGAACAGAAAGCCTGCAGGCTGACCGGGGACGGCCAAAGGGAGAATGCGGGCAAGGTAGGAAAAGTGCGATGGGAAAACTGACGATCGGCAGCGTGACGCTGGACAATAATGTGATACTGGCCCCCATGGCCGGAGTGACGGACCTGCCGTTTCGGCTGCTCTGCCGCCGGATGGGGGCGGGGCTGGTGTGCATGGAGATGGTCAGCGCCAAGGCCATCTTTTATAACAACAAAAATACGGAGGAGCTCCTGGAGATCCATCCGGAGGAAGTCCCGGCCTCCCTGCAGCTCTTCGGCTCGGATCCAGAGATCCTGGCGGACATGGCAAAGCGCATCCAGAACCGCCCCTTCTCCATCCTGGACTTCAACATGGGATGCCCGGTGCCCAAGGTGGTGAACAACGGGGAGGGTTCTGCCCTGATGAGATCGCCGGGGCTTGTGAGAGAGATCCTGTCGGCACTGGTGAAAGCCGTGGACAAGCCCGTGACGGTGAAGATCCGGAAAGGCTTTGACGAGAACAGCGTAAGTGCCGTGGAAATCGCCAGAATCGCGGAGGACTGCGGCGTCGCCGCCATTGCGGTGCACGGGCGCACCAGGGAGCAGTACTACAGCGGGAAAGCGGACTGGGACATCATCGCCCGGGTGAAGCAGGCAGTGAGCATTCCGGTGATTGGCAATGGGGACGTGGACAGCCCCCAGACCGCGAAGGCCATGCTGGAGCAGACTGGCTGCGACGGCATCATGATTGGCCGGGCGGCGCAGGGGAATCCCTGGATATTCCGGGATACCGTCAGCTACTTGGATACCGGGAAGCTGCCGGAGCCGCCGGACAGACAGGAGAAGAAGCGGATGGTGCTGGAGCATGCGGATCTGCAGCTGAAGACAAAAGGAGAATACACTGCCGTGCGGGAGATGCGCAAGCACCTGGCCTGGTACACGGCAGGCATGCCCCATTCCGCCCGGTTCCGCCAGACCATCAATTCCATGGAGACCATGGAAGAGCTGATAGCGGGAGTGGAGACTATTTTTGGGTGAGGCCGCATATATTGTGGCATGGACACTATTTTATATTTTTATAGAAAAAGGGGGCTGGAGAGGCCCCAGACAGAGCCAGTGGGGCTGAAGGCCTATCTGCTGATACGGATAGGGATGGACGTGGACGAGGGGCAGTGGTTCGGGAGGAGGCTGGGGCCCAGGCCCCGGGGAGAGGGCATGGAAGGCCTTGCGGACATGCCGGAATGGGCAGATGAAGTCGCCGGGAATCAAAAGGATTCCAAGAGGGCGGAAGCGGTGGGCGGGCATGGCCTGGTTTCTGCCCTGTGCCGTCCCTGGAGGGCTGTGCGGCAGAAGCGGGATCTGCGGAAGCGGCAGAGGGAGCTGCGGGCCAGGAGGCTTGCCTGGGAAGGGGAGGAGGCCCGGTGGCTGGCCGCCAGGGAAGGGCTGATTGATGAGATGGCTGCGATGGTGCGCGGGCTTGCCCGGGAGGTGGCAGAGCTTGCGCAGGACATGGACGGCTGCCGCTGCGTGTATGAGGACAGCCTCCGCAAGGTTCTGACAGGGCCGCGGGACGGACAGGCAAGGGACAGAGACTGGGAGAGGCCGGAAGGCCTTCTGCCGGAAAAAGGACTGCAGGCTGGCAGGGGAGGGGAAAGCAGACTGTCGGAAGGACTGCAGACTGGAAGAGAGGGGAAAAGCCATCCGCCGGAAGGGCTATGGACCGGCAGGGAGGGGGATACCCGGATGCAGGAAATCCTGCCAGCCCTCTGGCACAAGGCGTTCCCGGTGGAGGAATTCCATGGATATACGCAGCAGTTCTGGGTGGAGCAAGTGTTTTCCCAGGCGGCGGGGCTTGCGGCGCCGCCGTCTCGGTTCGTGATACTGGGGACGGCTCCCGGCCTGCCGGAGGTGATAGAGTCCCATGTGAGGCACATGAAAAGCCTGTGCTGGTTCCTGCCATCGATGGAATGGAATGAAGAGCTGTCCGCCTTCGTGGAAGATTTCTATACCGAGTATGGCCTGGCCATCGAGCTGCAGCTGGTGGATGACATGGCAGCGCTGAAGCGGCTGCGCCCCTTTAGCCGGGAAAGCGTGAATATTGTGGATTTCACAGGGGAAGCCTATATGGCGGTATCGGCGGCGCCGGAGGGGAGCGTCTGGCTGGATATGCTTTCTGTGGAGGAGAAGCGGCACCGAATCATGGCAAAAGGGAAAAAAATCACATATTTTTCTATGAAAGAAATATGGAAAAACGCACAAAAACGATGCAACTGCCCTTTACTGCCTTGACACTGCCGCAAAACAAAGGTATACTAGGGATTTAGAGTATTGACAACAGGGAATCGACGAAGAGAAGACGGAGCTGTAATCCGGAAAAATAGAAAGAATAGAACAGGAAGGAAGTATTGGAAATGCAGGAGAAAAAGAATATTCTGACCTATGAGGGGCTCAGAAAATATGAGGACGAGTTACATGAGCTGAAGGTGGTGCGCCGCCAGGAGGTGGCCCAGAAGATCAAGGAGGCCAGGGAGCAGGGCGATTTGTCCGAGAACGCGGAGTACGACGCGGCCAAGGACGAGCAGCGGGACATCGAGACCAGGATCGAGGAGCTGGAGAAGATTCTGAAGAACGCCGAGGTGGTGGTAGAGGACGAGGTAGACCTGGACAAGATCAACATCGGCTGCGTGGTCAAGCTCCTGGACATCGAGTACAGCGAGGAGCTGGAGTACAAGATCGTGGGCTCCACCGAGGCGGACAGCCTGAAGGGCAAGATCTCCAACGAAAGCCCTGTGGGCAAGGCGCTGATCGGCTGCAAGGTGGGGGACAACGTGGAGGTGGAGACCGCCGCGGGCACGTTCACCTACAAGGTGCTGGAGATCCAGAGGAGCAGATAGAGGAAAGGCTGGGATAAGGGCCACTGCAAAGGCAGATGATCTGCCAGAGCAGCGGCCCTGTTTTTGGATTCAGCGGTTTCGATGGCATGCCTATTGCCCATCCGCCATGAGGCCAGCCTCCTTTTTCCGGAGTGCCCTGGCGAGGATGAGGCTAGCGGCAATCCCCAGGATGCCGGCGGCGAGGGGTTCGAAGGTAATCTTGTAAACGGCGCGCAGCAAAGTCTCGCGGGAGTCCATATATTTCAGCCACTGATCATAATTGATCATCAGGAAGATGCCGGTCATGTTCAGGTTCAGCAGCCAGCCGCAGCTTTTCTCCTGTCGGATGATGGCCCACAGATTACAGCCGAAGAAGATGAGCTGGGCTATGAAGGCCAGGATGAGCTGCCGCTCCAGGAAGGGGCCTACCCGCATCAGCTCCCTGCCGAACAGCCTTTCGGCATACGAAGCGATGCCGGATGCGGCGTAAAGGAATACAGCGATGAAGTACAGATCCAGCACAAGGGAGGCGGCCCCCAGCAGGTACTGAATCTTCCCCGGCCTGTTCTTGGCCTTATAGCCGAAAGAGGCCAGGAGGTTGGCGGCAATGCAGATGACTAGCAGCAGCGTAGTATTGTCGAAGATGGCGTAGCCCGCATGGTTGGCTAAGAACACTTCAACGCCGCAGTAGACCAGGAACACCAGCACCAGATAACAGACCAGGTTCTGGTACTTCATATTCGTCCTTATTTTCTTCAATCCATCCATTCCCCGCTGCTCCAGCTTCTCGCCGGAGAGCACATTGGCCTTGTAGGCTTCCAGCATCTGGCGGCAGCCATCGCACTCCTGCACATGTTCTTCCACATATTCTTTTGTGGCATCGGAGCATATTCCGTCCGCATAGGACGGTATCAGGTCTTTTACGATATCGCAATTTTTATTTTCCATAGTAGCCTCCTTTTTGATTGTCTCAGCCCCTCTGGATCAGGGCCAGCTTCGCCCGGTAGAATGTGACCCGGGCCCAGTTCTCGGTCTTTCCCAGGATATCGCCGATCTCCCGGAAGGACAGGTCCCCCAGCACCCGCAGCTCCACGGTCTTCCTGGCATCGGGCGGCAGGGCCTGCAGCCTGTCCCACACGTCCGCCAGCTCCACCCGGGCCATGGCGTGCTGTGCCGTGTCCTGGCGGGACTGGAGGGATTCGTCCAGCTCCTCCAGCCGCACCCGGTGGCTTTTGTCCCAGTGCTGGTAGAGCAGGTGCTTGGCAATCTGGCACAGCCAGGTGGAGAGCTTGCAGCTGTGGTCATAGCTGTCCAGGCGCTCCAGGGCTTTCAGGAAGGTCTCCTGCATCAGGTCCTCCGCTAGGGCGGGGTCATTGCATTTTTTGTACAGAAAGTGGAATACGATCCGGGAATACTGTCGGTACAGTTCGTCCATGCCTCCCCTCCTTTGCTTTCGATTTGACGCGTCTACTTCCTATATCCGGTTCGGGGCGGTTTCGTTACAGATATTTTATGGGACTGGACGACAAATTGCAAGCCTGTGGAGCGTTCCCGGGCTGCTGTTCCCGGTGGAAATGGGGCGAAGATTTGAGATAGCTCTTGAAAATGCGGTGTATTCCGGTATAATGTAGGAAGACCGGGGACGGAGGCGGAAAGCGGGCCGGATACGGAAGACTGTGGGAGAGGATGGAGGAAGCGATGATACATTTTAAGGAAATGCCCTATGAGAGGGTGCGCTATGAGGAGCTGGAGGGGCGCTACGTCCAGCTGATGGAGGAGCTCCGGCAGGCCGGGGACGCGGAGGCCTGCATGGCCGTCCTGAGGAAGCGCTATGAGCTGATGGCGGACATGACGGCCATGGATCTGTGCTATGTACGGCATGACATGGACGTGAATGACGCTTTTTACGCGGCGGAGCAGGCATATTATGACGAAATCGGGCCGAAGCTCAGCGACCTTTCCAACCAGTTCGACCGGCTGCTCCTGGACTCGCCCCATCGCAAAGACCTGGAGGAGATCCTGGGATCCTATGCGTTCGCCCTCATGGAGGCCGGGCAGAGCGGGTTCGACAGCCGCCTGATCGAGCTGGCCCAGGAGGAGAATAAGCTGCTGGCCCGGTACAATCAGCTGACCTCTAACGGAACCGTGGACTGGGAGGGGGAGAAGCGCAAGCGCAACCTGATGACCCTCATCGCCCAGTCGCCGGACCGGGACGTGAGGAAGCGGGCTTCCCTTGCCATCTCCGATTCCTGGGAGGCCCAGAGGCAGGAGCTGGAGGAAATCTTCGACAAGCTGCTGGACAACCGGCGCAGGCAGGCGAAGGCCATGGGCTTCTCCAGCTATGTGGAGCTGAGCTACTTCCGCATGATGCGCATCGGCTACGGGCCGAAGGAGGTGGCGGCGTTTAGGAAGCTGGTGAAGAGATACCTGGTGCCCCTGTCCCGGAAGCTGGAGGAGCGGCGAGGAAAACGTCTGGGCCTGGAACATCTCTACATATATGACGCCGGGGTGCATTTCCCGGAGGGGAATCCGGTGCCCGTGTGCGTGGAGCCCGGCGCGGAAGGGGATTCCCGGCCCGGCAGCACTGCCGCCTGCCTGGAGGCCACCAGGCAGATGTACACGGAGATGTCCCCGGAGACGGCCGAGTTCATCGCCTTTCTGCTGGACAACGGCCTGGCGGACGTGGAGATCCGGAAGGGCAAGCGGGACGGCGGCTATATGACTACATTCGAGAGATACAGGGCCCCCTTCATCTTCGCCAATTTCGACGGCACCTTCGAGAACGCCTACATCATGTGCCATGAGGGCGGCCATGCCTTCCAGGGATATCTGAAGCGCCACGAGGAGATCCGGGAGCGCTGCTGGAACACCTCGGAGATGGCGGAGACCCATGCCATGGCCATGGAGTTCTTTGCCATGCCCTACATGGAGCTGTTCTTCGGGGAGCGGGCCGGGGACTACCGGGCCATGCATCTGGAGGACGCGGTGCGGCTGATCATCAACCAGTGCCTGCAGGACGAGTTCCAGCAGCTTGTGTACGAGGATCCCGACATGACGGCGGAGGGGTGCAACGGGCTCTGGGCCAGGCTGGACAAGGAGTATTTCCCGGACAAGGACTATGACTGCAATGTGAACCTGCGGGAGGGCAGGGGCTGGCAGCGCATCCCCCATATCTATCACTGGCCCTTCTATGCCATCGACTATGCCCTGGCGGACATCTGCGCCCTGGGGTACTACCGCTGGATGCATGAGGACAGGGAGGCAAGCTGGGAGAGCTATCTGCGCCTGTGCAGGGAGAGCGGCACCATGGACTTCCCCAGCCTGGTGGAGAGCGCGGGCCTGGGCAG
>CAMTBF010000008.1 GCA_947068385.1 uncultured Lachnospiraceae bacterium | reverse complement strand
CCTTGACCGCAGTAATCTCCATACGAATTCCCCTTTCTTATGTTGACTGCCGCTCCCTACCACGAAGAATATACTAAATTCTACCACATAAATTACCGACAGGGAAGACTTCTGCCCGCTAAGAATTCGTTAAGACTTTTTATTATTTCTACAGCCGCTCCTTTACCAGGTAGATCGGACGCCGCTTCACCTCCATGTAGGTCTTGGCCAGGTACTGCCCCAGTATCCCCGTGCAGAAGAACTGCACGCCGCTGACCATGAGGATGATGCACACCAAAGACGGCCAGCCGGACACGGGATCCCCGAATATCAGCTTCCGGACGATGATGAAGAATATCATCAGGAACGCCACCACGCAGAAGAACACGCCCATGACCGAGGCCAGCATCAGCGGCGCCGTGGAGAACGCGCAGATGCCGTCCAGGGAGTACAGGAACAGCTTCCAGAAGCTCCACTTGGTCTCCCCCTTCAGCCTCTCCACGTTCTCGTATTCTATCCACTTGGTGGAGAAGCCCACCCAGCCGAAGATGCCCTTGGTAAAGCGGTTGTACTCCTGCATGGACAGGATGGCGTCCACCATCTGCCTGGTCATCAGCCGGTAGTCCCTGGCCCCGTCCATGATCTCCGTCTTGGAGATCTTCTTCATGAGCCGGTAGAACATCCTGGCAAAGAAGCTGCGCACCGGCGGCTCCCCCTTCCTGGAGACCCTTCTGGTGGCCACGGAATCATACCCCTGCTCCAGGAAGGAGAACATCTCCGGCAGCAGGGAGGGGGGATCCTGGAGGTCCGCGTCCATCAGCACCACGTAATCCCCCCCGGCGTTCTCCAGCCCGGCGTAGATCGCCGCCTCCTTCCCGAAGTTCCTGGAAAACGACACCAGATGCACCCGCTGGTCCTTCTCCCGCAGCTTCTTCACCTCCGGCACGGTCCCGTCCCTGGAGCCGTCGTCCACGTAGAGCAGCTCCAGCTCTATCCCCTTTTCCGCAAAAAAGGGCTCGTTCTTCATCAGCTCCCCGTAAAAGAACGGCACGTTCTCCTCTTCATTATAGCAGGGCACGACCACAGTCAACAGGCTCATGAATCCCTCCGCTCCCTTCCGTCACATAATCCTGCTTCCAGTATACCGCCTTCCCGCGCATTCCGCAAGGGAGACCATTTCTTAAGTTTCTTAATTTTTCGGTCTATTGGATGACTCTTGTCAGCTTTTGTGATATAATGGTAGTTCAGATACTATAGGAGAGCTATGTTTATGAAGAAAATAAAGAGAAGCATTCTTTTTCTGGCCGTGGTCATGGCGCTGGCAGCCTGTGGGCAGGAGGACGGGCCCACGGATCCTGTCCTGCCGGAATCCAGCCAGACCGGTTCCCCGGATTCCGTCCCGGCCCCGCAGCCCGACGGCAGCCTGCCGTCCGACAGCGGCCTGCAGTCCCCCTCGCCGGGGATCGTCATCGAGGACGACTCCCTTCCCCCCCGGGAGGGCATGGTGCGCAGCCGCCTCACCAACGAGTGGGTGGATCCCAGCGTGGCGGACACCCGCCCCATAGCAGTGATGATTCCCAACGAATCCAATGCCATCCCCCACTACAGCCTGTCCAAGGCCTCCGTGGTCTATGAGGCCAACGTGGAGGGCCGGACGTCCCGGATGATGGCCGTCTATGAGGGCTGGCAGAACCTGGAGAAGATCGGCAATGTCCGGAGCCTGCGCAGCTATTTCGCCTTCTGGGCCTTCGAGTGGGACGCCTTTATCGTGCATTACGGCGGCCCGTACTTCATCAACGACCTGATAGCCAAGGAGGACACCCAGAACATCGACGGCAACCTGGATTCCGATGCCGGGGCCTTCTTCCGCACCTCGGACCGGCCTGCCCCCCACAACGGATATGCCTCCGGCGCCGGCCTGGCCAATGTGATCAGCCAGAAAGGGTATCCCCTTGCGTACAGGAACCTGACCGATGCCAACCACTTCCGGTTCACCGGCAAGCTGAACCCCAACACCCTGGCCCAATACGACGAGGAGGCCAAGAACGCCACCTACATCGACATGTCCGGCTGCTATCCCCTGACCAGGTGCTATTTTGAATTCAACGAGGAGGACGGCCTCTACTACCGCTCCCAGCATCTGTCCGGCGGCAGCGACGGCCCCCATGTGGATTCCAATGGCACCCAGCTGACCTTCAAGAACATCCTGGTGCAGTACATCAAATACGAGGAGCTGGGCGAGGGCTACCTGGCGTTCCAGTGCCATGACACCACCCGGGACGGATGGTACTTCACCAACGGGAAGGGCATCCATGTCAACTGGGAGAAGACCAGCGACTACGGCGCTACCAGATACTATGACGACTACGGGAACGAGATCGTCCTGAATACCGGAAAGACCATGATCTGCATCGTGGAGGAGGACGATAACTTCACCTTCCGATGAGAAAAGAGGTGCCGCCCCGCGGCACCTCCCTTTATTCCCTTTATTCTCCCAGTCCGTTCTCCACAGCGCGCACCAGCGACTTCAGCGCCTCCTGCTCGTCCTCCCCCTCACAGAAGAGCTCGATCTCGTCCCCGCTCTTCACGCAGGCACCCAGCACGCTCAGCACGCTCTTGGCATTGGCGGTGCTGTCCCGGAACTGGAACGTAATCAAAGATTTGAACTGCATCGCTTCCTTGCACAAAATCCCTGCCGGCCTCAAATGCAAGCCAGTAGGATTTTTGATCACTACTTTCTGACTTACCATTTTGTCCTTCCTCCAATCTGTTTTCCCCGATCCTTTTCTCTGGGTATCCCGCTTTCGTCCGCCGGGCTAGAACATCACATCCTGTATCAGCATGGCCAGCTTCTCCGCCTCCGCGCGGATGACCTGCTTATCCTTGCCCTCTATCATGACGCGCACCAGCGGCTCTGTCCCGGAGGGACGGATCAATACCCTGCCCTCTCCGGCAAATGCCCTCTCAAGCCTCTGAATCGCCTCCGCGATCACAGGATATTCCATGTACTTCTCTTTCTTATGGTTGGCCACCTTGGCGTTGACCAGCGCCTGGGGCAGCACCTCCATGACGCCTGCCAGCTCGGACAGGCTCTTCCCTGTGTCCACCATGACCTGGAGCAGGTGCAGGGCGCTCAGCAGGCCGTCCCCCGTGGTGTTCTCGTCCAGGAAGATGATGTGCCCCGACTGCTCGCCGCCCAGGCTGGCGCCGATCTCCTTCATGCGCTCCAGCACGTAGCGGTCGCCCACCTTGGTCTGCTCTATGGTCAGGCCGTTGCGCTCCCCCATCAGGAAGAACCCCAGGTTGCTCATGATCGTGGCCACGATGGTGTCCTTCTTCAGCTTCCCGTTGTCCCGCATGTGGTTGCCCACGATGGCCATGATCTGGTCGCCGTCCACCACCTCGCCGTTCTCGTCCACCGCCAGCAGCCTGTCCGCGTCCCCGTCAAAGGCAAGGCCGATCCGGGCCTTCTCGTACACCACCCTGGCCTGCAGCTCGGCCATATGGGTGGAGCCGCAGTTTGCGTTGATGTTGGTGCCGTCCGGATTGTTGTGGATCGCCACCACGCTGGCCCCCAACTCCTTCAGGGCCTCCACGGAGGTGTAATAGGCCGCGCCCTCCGCGCAGTCCACCACGATCTTCATCCCCTCCAGCGCCACGGGCACGGACTGGATCGCGTGGTTGATATACTCCTCCCTGGCGTCGGTGCGGTATTTCACCTTCCCCACGGCAGGGCCTGTGGGGAAATTCACGCCGGGCATTTTGTCCTTCATCAGCTGTTCGATCTCGTCCTCCAGCTCATCGGGCAGCTTATAGCCGTTCCCGTCGAAGAACTTGATGCCGTTGAACTCCACGGGATTGTGGGAGGCGGAGATGACGACCCCCGCGTCCACCTTGTACTTCTGGGTCAGGTATGCCACCGCCGGGGTGGGCATGATGCCCACGTACACACAGTTGGCCCCCACGGAGCAGGCCCCCGCCATCAGGGCGTTGGCCAGCATGTCGCCGGAAATGCGGGTATCGCAGCCTACCATGATGGTAGGTTTGTGCTCTTTCTCCTTGGTCAGGACATAGGCTCCCGCCTGCCCCAGCTGCATGGCCATCAGCGGGGTCAGCTCCTCGTTGGCGATCCCCCTGACGCCGTCCGTTCCGAACAATCTAGCCATCCTTATTCATCCTCCAATTTCACGATGTTCAGCCTCACGGATATCTCGTTCTGGATATTCACGTCGTCGGCGAGCTCAAAGCCCACTCCAATCTCGTACACCCCTGTATCCAGCTCCCGGACGTCCCCCTCCGCCATCCACGCGCCGATGTCGATCGTGCCGTGCACGGCGCCCTGGTCCACGGCGGATACCGCGTCATCCAGCCCGGATATCCTCAGTCTGTATGTCATCTGCTCCTCCGCGAAGGACCAGTCGTATCCTGCGGGCAGGTTGGCGACGGTGAGGTTGCTCCGGGAGATCACCAGCGTCCTCTCCACCAACGGCTCGATATAGACCGTGGCCGTCACCCTTCCGTTGAAGCTGCTGTCTGCCAGGCCCGCGTTGTCCAGATACTTCCGGATATCGATGACCCGCTCCACGTTGCCCTCCTGGTCCGTGATGTCCAGCTCCCTCTCCGGGATGGAGATCTTGCTGATCTCCGCCAGCGCGGAGGCCGTACCGGCAATCACCACGCTGGAGGGCTCGCACGCCACCACGCCGGTGGCCAGATACCCTTCCGCCGGAACGCCGGTAAAGGCGGCCTCCACGGGCACCTCCTTGGTGGCCAGCACCGGTACCTCCACATGCATGCTGCTGGTGTTCTTCGCGATGTCGGAGTCGTCCACCAGCTCTCCCTCCGCATCATAGAAATGGATGTCCGCGTTTCCGGACACATTGCTGGTAGCGCCGGTGACGTCGATCTCGATGCCCGCGCTCTTGATGCTGTCCACCACCGACTGGGGGCCGGTGATCTCTATCCTGTTCTGTTCCAGCTTCGCATTGCCGGTGATATAGCCCTCCGCCACCTCTCCCCTGGTGTCGCAGACCACACTGACCCAGTTGCTGGCCTTCTGCTCCACGTTGAGCTGCACGGAATCCCGGCTGCCGGAGATGTCCAGTATCTCCACCTCGTCGTTGAGCACCCGGAAGCTGATGGGGACGGTATTCACCTCCGTCAGCCTGCTCACATCGGCCTCCGCCACGATGTCGGAGGCATTGAGCTCCTGTATGACGTTCCTGGGCGCCTCCACGGTGACCCGGATCCTGTCCGAGCCCTCCAGCACCTCATAGAATTTATTGCCCTTCTCCAGCAGCTCCGTATTGACCAGGTTCACTTGTATATTCGAAAAAGAAACGGAATCCTTGGGGTTGTCTGCCATGACCACCAGGAACCAGAACACGATGGCCAGCACCACAGAAAGGAGCTTCAGCCCCAGGTTATTCAGTATCCTTCTTCTCACTCTTCGCCCTGTTCTTTCCTCTCCGTTTGTGTGCGCCTTTTGCATCCTCTTCTCCATTCAAATCCATAATCTCCCGCATTCTCTCGCGCAGCTCCTCCGCGCTCAGATGCCTTCGCAGCTCGCCCTCATAGGCCATGCTGATGCCCCCGGTCTCCTCCGACACGATCAGCGTCATGGAGTCCGTGGTCTCCGACACGCCCACGCCCGCCCGGTGCCTGGTGCCCAGCTCCTTGCTCAGGTCCAGGTTGTCTGAGAGGGGCAGGTAGCAGGTGGCGAAGGTCACCCGGTTCCCCCGCACGATCACCGCCCCGTCATGGAGGGGCGTATTGTGCTCGAATATATTGATCAGAAGCTGGCTGGTCACCAGTCCGTCCACCTCTATGCCGGTGCGCTCGTAGTCCTTCAGGGACTCTTTCCTCTCCACCACGATCAGGGCACCGGTCTTCACCTTGCCCATCTCCACACAGGCCTTCACGATCTCCCCCACCGTCTTCTCGGAAAAGCTCTCCTCCATCTTCCGGGAGGAATTGGAGAAGGAGGGCAGGAAGTTCTTCTCCCCCAGCTGTTCCAGGGCCTGGCGCAGCTCCGGCTGCATGGCCACGATCACCGCCGTCACCGCAAAGCTTAAGACGTTCCGGGTCATCCATATGATGGTGGTCATCTGCATCAGATCCACCAGCATCAGGAACAGGACGATTACCACCAGGCCCCGCAGGACCCTCCAGGATCTGGTGGTCTTCATCCATGCCAGAATCGAATACACCAGGAACGCGATGATCATCATCTCCGCCACATCGTACAGGTCTATGGTATTCGCGTATGTCTTGATATTCTTCAGGTATTCACTCGCTGTCTCAACCCACTGCATCTCAACCCAACCTTACTTTTCGCCTCTTACGGCCACTCTTCATAATCCTCCGGATCGCCCTCGGGAATCTCCTGCCTTCCGGCGTTCCCCACAGTCATGCCCCGCTGCCCCCTGCGCGCGCCGCCCCGGGGAGAGCCGGGCCTGGGGCCGCCCCCGCCGGGAGCCGTGCGCTCTGCGGCCCCGCGGCCGCCCTGCGGCCTGGGCCCTCCGCTCCTGGCCCTGGGCTCCGCCTCCCCTGACCTGTCCCGCTGGGAATTGATCTTCTTCACGGTCTTGGTGGGCACGGAGACTGTCATCTTGGGGATGGCCTTCACGTAATAATAGTATTCGTCGTCCTCGAACTGCACCCTCTCCGTGCGGCTGTAGTCCACGCAGAAGCGGAAGAACTCTATCACCTTCGCCGCCAGGATCGCCAGCAGGGAGCCCAGCAGCACGCTGCCCACGGAGAGGTTGACATCGTACATCAAATCCCCTATCAGCAGCAGCACCACGTTCATCATGGCCCCCGCCACCATGGCGATGGTCCAGGAATAGTCCACCGACATCCTCCGGATCAGGTAGACCACCAGCACCGTAACGGCAAAGGCCGCAATCATCACCAGCATGGCCTTGTTGTCCATGATGCTCTCCACCATCATGCGCACCTTCGCCAGTATCTCATCCTCGCTCTCTCCCATGGTGCGGATGTTGGGCGCGCTGTCGATCACTGTCTGCAGCAGGTAGAACACCGCTATGCCGCAGCCCACGGATACCATGGAGGACGGCCCGCACAACAGCCCCACCGCGATCGGCACCACATAGGGGATCTTCATGGAAAACAGAAGGGGCGTCAGTACCACCACCAGGGAATCCTTTGGACTGAACCGGAAGAACAGCAGATACATGATCAGATACATGCACAGCCCCACCAGGGCCACTTCCATGGAAAGCGCGTACATATGCATCAGGCTGAACGCCGCCGCCATCAGGACCATCAGCCCCACGGGCAGGAAGGAGCAGGTCAGGGCGGCGATCAGCATGATTCTCGTGTCGTCGATCCTCGTCATATAGCCCATCCTGCCATTCAGTGTGCTGAAAGTGATGAAAGCCAGCAGGAACTTTAGGACGGGCACGATGAATGCCTCATATTTGCCGTAAACCAGCTTTATCCTTTCTTTCATTTCCAGTAAAACCGTCATTCTGACCTCCAGCTTCGATTCCCCTACTGACTGTCCTGGTAGAGGGAATTCAGCTTTTTTAAATTATGATAATAACATTTCAGGCTTTTTTTCGCCTTGGCGTACCGCCATGTGCAGACGATGTACGTCAGGACCGCATAGCCGCCTGTCATGGCGGCCAGATACATCAGCACCTCCCTGGCGAATGCCAGCAGGTCCATCTTGTACAGGTTCTCCAGGAAGTCCTCGATGTTGCACAGCATGTAGAGCCCGAAGAGGATCCCGAAGGATATGATCGCGCAGACTACGGCCTTCAGCACCTGCAGCGCGATATAATCGGCGCGGAAGTAGTTGCCGATCTTTACATTTTCCCTGCCCTCTCCCCGCTCGTAGGAAGCCATGCGGGTCATCAGGATAACGCGTTCCTCGCTGAGCATAATGCGCCCTCCTATTTCAAGAATCTCATCCTCGCGCTCTCGCCCTGGTTCTTCTCCGGCTTCTTCTCCGCGGGCTGCTTGCCCTTGAGGATGCTCTGCAGGTCCCTGGTCATGTTCCCCTTGCACTTGTCGCAGAACCTGCCGCTGCGGATCGGCTGTCCGCAGGACTCGCAGTTCAGATAGAGCGCGGAGTCCGTGGCCAGCTCCAGGCGCTCCTCCCGGAGCCACTGGCGGATCTGGCCCACCTCCACCTCACAGGCGTCCGCCACCTCCTGGATGCCTACGCCCTTATTGTCCCGGATATACTCCTTCACTTCCTGGAACTTCTTCTCCAGCTTGTCGCGGCAGGCAGGGCAGATCACCTGACCGGCCACATAATTGAAAATACATCCACAGCTTCTGCAATTTCTCACATTCATAGCGTTCTCCCCTGTGCGTCTGCGCACCGATTCCCGTCAGATACCTGCTCCGGAGGCCAGCGCGATGAAATAGACTTCCTCTATGCCCGCCCCTTTCAAGGTCTCCGCCGCCTCGTCCATGGTGCTGCCGGTAGTATAGATATCATCGATGACTACCACTCTCTTTAATTTTACATCATTTCTCGCTATATTAAAAGCCTTTTTCAAATTATTTTGCCGTTCTTTGGGATTTTCGTATTTCAGGGGCACTGTATTCTTCACCCTGACCAGGAAATCCGCGCATACGGGCACCCCCATGCGCCGCCCCACCGCCCGGGCCAGCAGCCCGGCCTGGTTGTACCCTCTGGCCGCCAGGCGCTTTCTGTGCAAAGGGATGGGGATCAGCGCGTCCGGCCGGACGCTACGGATGAAGTCCCCCAGGTATTCCGCCATCTGCTCCCCGAAGGCTTCCGCATACTCCCGCCTGCCGCCATATTTGAAGCGGTAGATGGACGAGGCCGCGCTGTCGTAGGAATACAGCGCCCGGCCTCTTGTGAACAGATGCTCCCTGCGCCGGCAGTCGCCGCAGAATTCCCCCTCCTGGGCCAGCTTCTTCCCGCATTTCATGCACCAGGGCGGCGTCAGGAGCCGCAGCCTGCCCAGGCATTCCAGGCAGATCCTCTCCCCGGACGGGCTCACGATATCGTCGCACACCGGGCACCGCAGGGGAAAGAGGAGCTGCAGCACGCCCTCATACGCCCTCCCGGCCGCCCCGGGCCGGGGCCCCATCCTCACGCCTCTTTGCTTTTGTGCCGTCTTTTGTGCCGCCTGCTGCGCTGTCTTTCGTACCGCCTTTCCTTCCGCGTCCCTTCTCATGGTTCCTCCACTCCTGTTCCCGGCCCCGCCTGCCCTGTGGCAGTGCCGTCCTCCGGAACCTTCTCCGACTTCATTTACAGGGAGGCGCTGTCGGCCTGCGGGCAGTCCCTCCCGTACTGCTCGCATATCCTGGCCGCCAGGGCCGTGAACCTGCGGTTCTCGCTGACATTGTCTATCATCCCCCGCACGGTGGCGCTGCTGCCCAGGATCGTGACGCAGCTCTTGGCCCTCGTGATGGCCGTGTACAGGAGATTGCGGTTGAAGAGCATCCGGGGCCCGCCCAGAAGCGGCATGATCACCGCCGGATACTCGCTTCCCTGGGACTTGTGTATGGTGACGGCATAGGACAGCTCCAGCTCCTCCAGCAGGGAGAAGGGATAGGTGACCCTCCTTTGCTCGTCATACTCCACCACCAGGCAGGAGGCCGCCTCCTGGATCTCCAGGATCCTTCCCATGTCGCCGTTGAACACCCCTGCCCCCCGCTCCACCGGGATGCCGTACCTGCTGACAATCTCCCACTCCAGCTGATAATTGTTCTTGATCTGCATCACCTTGTCGCCCTCGCGGTAGACGCGGTCGCCGCTCATATGCTCCCGCTTGCGCCCGTCAGCGGGGTTCAGGTATCGCTGCAGGATGCCGTTCAGGGTCTCGCAGCCCAGGGGGCCCTTTCGCATGGGGGTGAGCACCTGGATGTCGAAGGCCGTGGCCTTCACGTACCGGGGCAGCTTCTCCCGTATCAATTGTATCATATGCTTATATATGACATTTATGTCATTTCTCTCCAGGAGGAAGAAGTCCCTGGACTTGTTGTCCAGAGCGATCTGCTCCCCGTTGTTGACCCGGTGGGCGTTGACGATGATGTCGCTCTCCTCCGCCTGCCGGAAGATCTTCTTCAGCTCCACCATGGGAAAGCACCTGCTGCGGATGAGGTCGCGCAGCACCTGGCCCGGCCCCACGCTGGGCAGCTGATCCACGTCCCCCACCAGCACCAGCCTGGTCCCCGGGGCCACGGCCTTCAGCAGCGCCTGGAAGAGCTGGATGTCCACCATGGACATCTCGTCTATGATGACCACGTCCGCCTCCAGGGGGTTCTCCTCGCCTCGCTCGAACCTTACCTTCTTCGTGTCCTCGTCCGACAGCGCGCTGTTGAGCTCCAGCATGCGGTGGATGGTCCTGGCCTCGAAGCCCGTGGCCTCGGTCATGCGCTTGGCCGCCCGGCCCGTGGGCGCCGCCAGGAGGATGTCCAGCCCCTCCGCCTCGAAATAGCGTATCACCATGTTGATCGTGGTGGTCTTGCCCGTCCCGGGGCCGCCGGACAGCAGGAACAGGCCGTTGCGGATGGCTTCCGCCACCGCCCGGAACTGGAGCCGGTCCAGCTCCATATGCAGGCTCCCCGCCAGCGCCTCCAGCTTCCTCATGGCCTCCGGGCCCAGGCCGAAGTCCCCTCCGCCGTCGAAGCCTGGGCCGCCGCCAAAAGCGCCGCCGTCAGATGTCCCGCCGTCCTCCCGGGCGTCCCCGTCCATGCCCGCCTGCCCAGGCATCATGGAAATGTTCAGCTCCTGCAGCATCCGGGCGCAGTTCAGCTCCGCGTAGTAATAGGAGGTGGCGAAGACCTGATCCCCCTTTATCACCAGCTTTTTGTCCATCATCAGATTGTCCATCTGGGGCCGGATATATTCCCTTGCCACGCCCAGCAGGCGCTCCGCCCGCTCCAGCAGGGCCTCCATGGGAAAATAGCAGTGCCCCTCCCCCACGGTCTGCATCAGGGTGTAGAAGATGCCGCTCCTGATCCGGTAGTCGGAGTCGGTGTGGATGCCGATCTTGGCCGCCAGCTCATCCGCCAGCTTGAAGCCGATCCCGTGGATGTCCTCCGCCAGGCGGTAGGGGTTCTCCTTCATGACGCCGTAGAGGCTGCCGCCGTAAGTCTCGTATATCTTCACCGCCAGCGCGTTGGAGATGCCGTACTGCTGGAGGAACACCAGGGCGTCGCGCAGATCCCTCTTCTCCTCCATCTGCACGGCGATGTCCCTGGCCTTGCGCTGGCTCACGCCCTTCACCTCGGCCAGCCGCTCCGGCTCCTCCTCGATGATCCGGAAGGTGTCGTCCCCGAACTGCCGCACGATCCTGGCGGCCAGGGAGGGGCCCACGCCCTTGATGGCCCCGGAGCCCAGATACCGCTCCATGCCCAGGCTGTCCTTTGGCACCACCACCTGGAAGCTGGCCATCTTCAGCTGGGTCCCATAGACCGGGTGCTCCACATACTCCCCCTGCACCTGGATGTTCTCCCCCTGGGTCAGGCCCTTGCCCATCCCCACGCAGACCACCTCGCTGCCCTCCGTCATCAGGTTCATGACAGTATAGCCGTTCTCGTTATTCTGAAAGATGATATGCTCTACATATCCGCTGACCGTCTCCATCCGGATTCCCCGCATTCTCATATATCAGAACAAGGCTGCCTCTCCACGCAAGCAGCCTTGTCCTGAATGTATGTTCTGTCTCATTTATCCTGATTACCGATCCTCCCCCACGGCGGCTGCGCCTTCTGCAGCGGCGGCATCCTCCGCGGCCGAGGGGATCTCTGTGGTGCCGAAATTGCGCTTCATCTGGTCATACAGCATCTGCGCCAGGCCGAAGCCGCCGTTCTGGTTCGAGGTCTCCTCCGCCAGGCTCTGTACCATCTGATCCTTGTAGTAGTCCATCATGGTGGCCGTGTAGTTGGAGGTGTTCTCATTGGTAGGGATGGTCTTCATCATGCCCTTGTACATCTGCTCGATGAAGTAGGCCTCGAACTGCTTGCAGGCATCCATCAGCTCCGCGTCCGTGGCCTTCGCGTAGTCCGCGTCCTTCAGCTTATCCTGCAGCCCCGCCGCCCGCTGATTGGCAGCGCTGGCGTAGGTGTCGGCGTACATGCCAGTTATATTGCTGAAATCCATTATTTAATTACCTCCTATCGCCGTAGATTGTTGGCCTGCTGCAGCATCTCGTCGGAAGTGGTGATGGCCTTGGAGTTCAGCTCATAGGCGCGCTGGGCCACGATCATGTTCACCATCTCGTCCACTACCTGCACGTTGGAGCCCTCCAGATAATTCTGGTATACCTTGCTCTTCTCCACCGCCGTGCTGGTGGCCTCATTGATGGGCTGGCCGCTGGCCGCGGACTGCTCATACAGGGTGTTCGCCAGCTTGTTCAGGCCGTTGGGATTGTTGAACTGGAACAGTCCGATACGGATCCCCATGGGCTGGGGATTGTTCTTTGCGTCCGGATAGCACAGCTCTCCGTCCTCGCTCACCGTGATGTTGGTGACTATGTAGTTCTGGTTCAGGATGATGGGCCGTCCATTGGTGTCCATCACCGGGAGCCCGTCCTCGTTGGCCAGCATGTTGCCGTTGGTGGCCAGGGTGAACTGGAAATTGCCGTTGCGGGTGTAGTAGGTATTGCCGTCCGCCCCCCGCACCGCGAAGAAGCCCTTGCCGTCTATCAGGAAAGCGGTATCGCTGTCCGAGGCCAGCGCGTTCCCCTGCCGGAATATGGTGGTGATGGCGGAATTGCGCACGCCCAGCCCCACCTGGGCGCTGGTGGGCTTCTGCTCCCCGTTGGCCGTGGTGGTCCTGGTCTGCAGGGTCTGATACAACAGTGTCTTGAACTCGTTCACATGGGTCTTATAGCCCTGGGTGTTCACGTTGGCCAGGTTGTTGGCGATGGTGTCGAGATTCGTCTGCTGGGCAATCATGCCGGTTGCCGCTGTCCATAAGCTACGTACCATAGTACTGTTTCCTTCCTTTCAAATCCTTCCTATATTAGACCCTGCCCAGCTGGGTGGCCGCGATTTCCAGGGAACCGTCATAGGTCTGGATGATTTTCTGGCTGCTCTCATAATTCCGGGTGATGGCGATCAGATTCACCATCTCGGACACCACCTGGACATTGGACATCTCCAGATAGCCCGAGTTGATCGCCGCGTTGGCCTGGGTGGTCCTGGCCCCCTCTATGGGCCTGTAATAGGTCTCGCCGTATTTCTCCAGATAGTCGTAATCCTCGAAATCGGTAAGGCCAATCCTGGCCACAGCCACGTCGTTCTGGAATATGGTCCCGTTCTCGTCGATCTTCGAGTCCAGCAGGGTGTTCAGCCGTATCCTCCGGCTCTGATTGTCCAGCACGTAATCGCCGTCCTCGTTCACCAGATACCCCTCCTTGTTCAGGGTGAACTGGCCTGCCCGGGTGTACATGGTGGAGGTCTCCCCCGCCTTGTTGGTGAACTCGATGGCAAAGAAGCCGTCCCCCGCTATGGCCAGGTCATAGGTGTTGCCCGTGACGCGGTAGGAGCCCTGGGTGTAGTCCGTATAGTTCTCCCCGATCTTCACGCCGGGATTGTTCCTGCCGATGTGCTCGGCGTAGGCGTAATGGCCGTCCGAGCGGTCTTTGATCTTCACCGTGAGCACGTCCGAAAAGCACTGGCTGGTGGCGCCCTCCTTCTTGAAGCCCACCGTGGACGCGTTGGCCAGGTTGTTGGTCAGAGTGTCCATCCGGTGCTGTTCGTTGACCATGGCGGTATAAGCCGTGTATAAACCTTTTAGCATTTGATTTGCTGCCTCCTGATGCCTTTTCTCCTGAATCTGTCCCTATCTCTCATTATAGCCTGAGAGGAATTCCACATATTTCCCGGTACCGATGGCCACCGCCGTCATGGGATCCTCGGCGGTGATGGTGTTGATGCCCGTCTTGGAGGAGATCAGCTCCTCCAGTCCCCGCAGGAGGCTTCCGCCGCCCGTGAGCACGATGCCCCTGTCCGCGATGTCAGCCGCCAGCTCGGGCGGGGTCTTCTCCAGCACGCTGTGGATGGTCTCCACCACCTGGGAGGTGGTCTCCCGGAGGGCCTCCTCGGTCTCCTCGGAGGACACCTTCACCGTCTTGGGCAGGCCTGTGACCAGGTTGCGGCCCCTGACGTCCATGTAGTCCACCTCCGGCCGCTTGTAGGCGGATCCGATCTTGATCTTCAGGTCCTCCGCCGTCCTCTCGCCGATCAGCAGGTTATGCTTCTTGCGCATATAGCGCACGATTGCCTCGTCGAAATCGTCCCCAGCCACCTTGATGGAGGCGCTGACCACCGTGCCGCCCAGAGAAATGACAGCGATGTCGGAAGTACCGCCGCCGATGTCCACGATCATGTTCCCGCAGGGCTTGGCGATGTCGATGCCCGCGCCGATGGCGGCTGCGATGGGCTCCTCGATGATGTCCACGTCCCTGGCCCCCGCCTGGTAAGTGGCATCCTCCACGGCCTTCTTCTCCACCTCCGTGACGCCGCTGGGGACGCACACGGCGATGCGGGGCTTGCGGAAGGATCTCCTGCCCAGGGCCTTCTGGATGAAATACTTCATCATCTTCTCGGTGACGGTATAGTCCGAGATGACCCCCTGGCGCAGGGGCCTGACGGCCACGATGTTCCCGGGCGTCCTGCCCAGCATGAGCCTGGCGTCCTCCCCGATGGCCTTGATCTTCTGGGTGTCCCTGTCAAAGGCCACCACCGAGGGCTCCTTCAACACGACGCCCTTTCCTCTGATGTATACTAAAATGCTGGCTGTACCCAAATCGATTCCAATGTCCGTACACTGCATGCTGCTGCCCCTTTCTATCTCTCAACGGATTCCCGGCTCCAAATAGATAACATATTTCCAATCGTTTTATATTATAACCGAAAAAATTCCATTTTCATAGGGGTTTATGAAAATTTTAAAAAATGTGTACAGACCATAAGCCGCTGCCCCCAGGGGCAGTCAGAGGAACTGTCAGGTTATATAACAATTTCGGCAGAATCCTTTCTCTTCTTTAGCCTTTTTTCCCTTTTTCTTTTTCCAATGCTTTCCTGGCCCTGCTCTTCTCCAGCATCTTCTTGATATAGACGCCCGTGTAGGACTGCTTCTCCTGGGCCACCTGCTCCGGCGTGCCCGTGGCGATCACGGTTCCGCCCCGGTCGCCGCCCTCGGGGCCCATGTCGATGATATAGTCCGCGGTCTTGATCACGTCCAGGTTGTGTTCGATGACTACGACGGTGTTGCCGCCCTCCGTGAGCCTGTGGAGGATGTCCACCAGCTTGTGCACGTCCGCGAAGTGCAGGCCCGTGGTGGGCTCGTCCAGGATGTAGATGGTCTTGCCCGTGCTGCGCCTGGAGAGCTCCGTGGCCAGCTTTATGCGCTGGGCCTCCCCGCCGGACAGGGTGGTGGAGGGCTGCCCCAGCTTCACATAGGAGAGCCCCACGTCGTAGAGGGTCTCAATCTTGCGCCGGATGGAGGGCACGTTCTCGAAGAAGCCGCAGGCCTCGTCCACGGTCATGTCCAGCACGTCGAAGATGCTCTTCCCCTTGTATTTCACGTCCAGGGTCTCCCGGTTGTACCGCTTGCCGCCGCAGACCTCGCAGGGCACGTACACGTCCGGCAGGAAGTGCATCTCTATCTTGATGATGCCGTCCCCGCCGCAGGCCTCGCAGCGCCCGCCCTTGACGTTGAAGCTGAACCGCCCCTTGGTGTAGCCCTTGGCCTTGGCGTCCGCCGTGGAGGCGAAGAGGTCACGAATCTGGTCGAAGACCCCGGTGTAGGTGGCGGGGTTGGAGCGGGGCGTGCGGCCGATGGGGGACTGGTCGATGGCGATGACCTTGTCCAGCTGCTCCAGCCCCTGGACGTCCCTGTGCTTCCCGGGGATGCATCTGGCCCGGTTCAGGTCCCTGGCCAGGCGCTTGTACAGGATTTCGTTCACCAGGGAGCTTTTCCCGGATCCGGACACGCCGGTGACGCAGGTCATGACCCCCAGGGGGAACTCTACGTTCACGCCCTTCAGGTTGTTCTCTTTGGCCCCCAGCACCTTCAGGAAGCCGGTGGGGGCGCGACGCTCCCGGGGGATGGGGATCGCAAGCTCGCCGCTGAGGTACTTTCCGGTGATGGATTCCGGCACCTGCATGATCTCCTCCGCGGTGCCGCAGGCCACCACCTCCCCTCCGTGGGAGCCGGCCCCGGGGCCGATGTCAACTACGTAGTCCGCCTCCAGCATGGTGTCCTCGTCATGCTCCACCACGATCATGGTGTTGCCCAGGTCCCGCAGGTTCTTCAAGGTCCGCAACAGCTTGTCGTTGTCCCGCTGGTGCAGGCCGATGCTGGGCTCGTCCAGGATGTAGCAGACCCCCACCAGGCCGGAGCCGATCTGGGTGGCCAGGCGGATGCGCTGGGCCTCCCCGCCGGACAGAGTGGCGGTGGCCCTGGACAGGGACAGGTACTCCAGCCCTACGTCCACCAGGAAGCCCACCCTGGCCCGGATTTCCTTCAGGAGCTGTTTCCCGATCAGGAGCTGCTGGCTGGTGAGCTGCATGTCCTTCAGGAACGCGTTGAGCTCCAGGATGGATTCGGAGGTTATCTCGTATATATTCTTGTCGCATACCGTCACGGCAAGGGCTTCCTTCTTCAGGCGCATGCCCTTGCATTCCCGGCAGGGGGTGATGCGCATGAAGGTCTCGTACTCCTGCTTCATGGTCTCGGAGAAGGTCTCCCTGTAGCGCCGCTCCACGCTCCGCACCAGCCCCTCGAAGGCCACCGGGTAGACGCCGCTGCCCCGCTGGCCCTGGTAGTGGACCTGCACCTCCTTGCCATCGGTGCCCCGGATCAGGATGTCCTTGATTTTCTCCGGATAGTCCTGGAAGGGCGTGTCCAGGTCGAAATGGTATTCCTTGCACAGGGCCAGCAGCAGGGCGTTGGTGAAGCTGGTCTTGTCCATGCAGCTCTGCCAGCCCGTGACAGCGATGGCCCCTTCGTTGATGCTCATCCTGGGATCCGGGATCATGAGCTCTATGTCGAATTCCATCTTGTAGCCCAGGCCGGAGCATTCCGGGCAGGCCCCGAAGGGATTGTTGAAGGAGAAGCTCCTGGGCTCGATCTCGCTGATGCCGATGCCGCAATCCGGGCAGGAGAAGCTCTGGCTGAAGGTCATGGGCTCCCCGCCGATGACGTCCACCACCAGCAGGTTCTCCGCCAGGTTCAGCACGTTCTCGATGGAGTCCGCCAGACGGCGCTCGATACCGGGCTTCACCGCCAGGCGGTCCACCACGATCTCGATGCTGTGCTTGATGTTCTTCTCCAGGGAGATTTCCTCCGTCAGCTCGTAGAGGTTGCCGTCTATGCGCACCCGCACATAGCCGCTCTTCCTGGCCCTGTCCAGCACCTTCTCATGCTGCCCCTTGCGGCCCCTGACCACGGGGGCAAGGAGCTGAAGCTTAGTCCCTTCGGGCAGCGCCATGATCTGGTCCACCATCTGGTCCACGGTCTGCTTGGAGATCTCCCTGCCGCAGTTGGGGCAGTGGGGGATGCCGATCCTGGCGTAGAGGAGGCGGAAGTAGTCGTAGATCTCCGTCACTGTCCCCACGGTGGAGCGGGGATTGCGGTTGGTGGATTTCTGGTCGATGGAGATGGCGGGGGAGAGGCCCTCTATCTTCTCCACGTTCGGCTTCTCCATCTGGCCCAGGAACTGCCTGGCGTAGGAGGACAGGGACTCCATGTAGCGGCGCTGGCCCTCGGCGTAGATGGTGTCGAAGGCCAGGGAGGACTTGCCGGAACCTGACATGCCTGTCAGGACTACCAGCTCGTTCCGGGGGATGTCCACGTCGAGGTTTTTCAGGTTATGCTCGTTGGCCCCGCGTATTTTGATGTATTCCCGGGGGCGCATCTTTTTTATCTCTTCCATATTCGCTTCTTCTCTTTTCTGTTTTCTATATTGGGAGCCGTGCTTATTCTTCCTTATTATAATCCCGCAGCTTCTCCTTCAGCTCGATCATCTTGTCCCGCAGCTCCGCGGCGGCCTCGAAGTTCAGGTCGGCGGCGGCCTTCTGCATCTTCTTCTGCACGTCCGCGATCAGCTTCTCCAGTTCCTTGCGGCTCATAGATTCAGGATCCTTCTCGAAGCGCATCTCCTCCTTGGCGATGACCTTGGAGATGGCTATCAGGTCGCGGACGGATTTCTTTATGGTTGTGGGGGTGATGCCGTTGGCTTCATTATATTTCATCTGGATCTCGCGGCGGCGGTTAGTTTCGTCTAATGCCACCCGCATGGAGTCCGTGATGGTATCCGCGTACATGACCACATGACCCTCGGCGTTCCTGGCGGCGCGGCCGATGGTCTGAATCAGGGAGGTGGCGCTGCGCAGGAACCCTTCCTTGTCCGCGTCCAGGATGGCCACCAAAGAGATCTCCGGGATGTCCAGGCCCTCCCGCAGCAGGTTGATGCCCACCAGCACGTCGAACACATCCAGGCGCATGTCCCGGATGATCTCCGCCCTCTCCAGGGTGTCGATGTCCGAGTGGAGGTACTTCACCCGGATGCCTACGTCCTTCATGTAGTCCGTCAAGTCCTCCGCCATGCGCTTGGTCAGGGTGGTGACCAGCACTTTGTTGTGCTTTGCAGTCTCTCTATTGATTTCGCCGATCAGGTCATCAATCTGGCCCTCTACGGGGCGCACGTCCACCTCGGGGTCCAGCAGGCCCGTGGGGCGGATGATCTGCTCCGTGCGCAGCAGCTCGTGGGCCTCCTCGTAATCCGAGGGGGTGGCGGAGACGAACATCATCTGGTCGATATGGGTCTCGAACTCTTCAAAGTTCAGAGGCCTGTTGTCCAGGGCCGAGGGCAGGCGGAAGCCGTAGTCCACCAATGTCTGCTTCCTGGAGCGGTCTCCCGCGTACATCCCCCGGATCTGGGGGATGGTCATGTGGGACTCGTCGATGATGATCAGGAAGTCATCCGGGAAGAAGTCCATCAGGGTCAATGGCGGTGCTCCCTCGGGCATGGCGTTGAGGTGACGGGAGTAGTTCTCGATGCCGGAGCAGAAACCCGTCTCCCGCAGCATCTCGATGTCGAAGTTGGTCCGCTCGGCGATGCGCTGGGCTTCTATGAGCTTGTCCTCCCCCTTGAAGAAGCGCACCCGCTCTTCCATCTCTTTTTCGATATTGTCGCAGGCGGCCTTAATCTTGTCCATGGAGACTACGTAGTGGGAGGCCGGGAAGATGGCGATATGGTTCAGCACCGCGTGCACCCTGCCGGACAGAGGTTCTATCTCGGCGATACGGTCGATTTCGTCGCCGAAGAACTCGATGCGGATGAAGTAGTCCCCGCCCTGGGCCGGGTACACCTCGATGACGTCCCCGTGCACCCTAAAGCACCCTCTGTGCATGTCCATCTCGTTGCGGGTGTACTGGATGTCCACCAGCTCCCGCAGCACCTGGTCCCTGTCCTTTATCATGCCGGGGCGCAGGGAGACGATCATGTCCTGGTACTCGTCCGGGCTGCCCAGGCCGTAGATGCAGGACACGCTGGCCACCACCACCACGTCCCTGCGCTCTGTCAGGGAGGCCGTGGCGGACAGGCGCAACTTGTCTATCTCGTCGTTGATGGAGGAGTCCTTGGCGATGTAGGTGTCGCTGGAGGGGACGTAGGCTTCGGGCTGGTAGTAGTCGTAGTAGGAGACAAAGTATTCTACCGCGTTCTCAGGGAAGAACTCCTTGAACTCGCCGTACAACTGTCCGGCCAGAGTCTTATTGTGGGCTATTACCAAAGTGGGCTTGTTCAGGGCGGCAATCACGTTGGCCATGGTGAAGGTCTTGCCGGAGCCTGTGACTCCCAGCAGGGTCTGGAACTGGTTGCCCTCCCGGAAGCCTTTCACCAGCTCGGCTATGGCTGCGGGCTGGTCTCCGGTGGGCTTATATTCGGAATGGAGCTTGAATGGTTTCTGTTCCATGAAAGTCTTCGGTTCGTTCTGCATGAAATATCACCTCCATAATTCAGCGGAAAGTTTCACATATCCAACCGGACAGCACAAAAGTAACTTTGATTATACCATACGACATTTTATTTGTATAGATGCAAACAGCAATTTCCAGAACATTTGTTCCGAATTCTTGTTCTGTTTTTTACAACTGTTCTTTCCATACAAAAAGGGAAGCTTTTCCATCCTAACGGAAATCCTTCCCTTTGCTCTCATCTTCCATTCAATCAGCTGTCGCAATTCCCCAAAATAAGCAATATCTCTTCGGATACATCCACCGCCTTTTTATCATTCATCCCAATAATCCAGCGTATCCTGACTAGTCGTGATTATTCCAAACATACTTCTTGCATAGTCCTGCCGCTCATCATACATTTCCTTGACATTTACTTGATTGCCTTCAATGTAATATAAGAAATAGTTCTTATGGGATTCTTTACTGGTCAAAAAGGATTATGGCTCCACACCCTTTTCTTTATCTCGCTGACTCCGCAGCCTTTCGTCTAAATGAAGCTCTCAGATCAATATCCCATCATAATCCTGTAGTTCATGGAACATGCCGTCAACAAGCACCTGATTATCCTGAATTTTGTATACCATAAGGAATCTATGTTTCTCGAATCTTATTTTCCTATAGCCATACTTCTTCAATATCGGATTATCACATACTTTAAGCGAATCTGCCGTAACAGACAATCTCTCTATTTATTACATTTGCACTTATATCCTGTTTGTAAAACGGATATAAATA
>CAMTBF010000007.1 GCA_947068385.1 uncultured Lachnospiraceae bacterium | reverse complement strand
CCTCCGCGGCCTCCAGATAGCGGCGCTCCCCGGTCTTCTGGTAAGCGTTGTAGAAGCCCACCACGCCCTCCGCCTGCACCCACCAGACCCTTTTTTCGTCCACCACGCCCCGCTCGCACTCATTGGCCAGGGAATGGCGGGCATAAGCCTTCTCATAGACCTCCGCCTCCAGGCTCCGCAGGATAGGGCTCATGCGCCGGGTCAGCCCCTCGTCCCCCAGCACCTCCAGGCACCTGTCGATCAGCCAGGCCGCCTCGATGTCATGGCCGTAGGAGTGCAGGTCGATCAGGCTCTCCATGCTCAGGTTGAAGAACACCTCCTGCCTGCGCCGCTCCGGATTGTATACACGCTCCGCCACCAGATCCAGTATCCAATGCAGCTTCCCTGTGACCGTCTTGCGCCATTCCCGCCTTGCCCCGGCCTGACGCAGGTCCTCCCTGGGGCCTCCATCCGATGCGGCCGAATTTCCGCCGGCAATCCGCTCCGCCTCCCTGCAGGCCAGCAGGTACTCCGTATAGGCCTCCAGCACATGCAGCAGCGTATTCATGGTTCTGTCCGCCATCACCCCGTTCTCCGAGAGCTTGTCGTTGGCAACAGGATGGAAGGCCACGTCCAGCGCCTCCCTGTACCCCTGTTCGTCGAAGCATCTGCCCTCGATCACCCCGATCAGGCGCTCCGCCAGCTCCAGGGCCTCCCAGTCATGGCATGCCCGGAAATAGGAAGACAGGGCGTACACCGCAAAGGCTTGGTTATAGGTATGCTTGGTGGTATCCTCCGGCTCGCCCCTGTAATCCAGCGACCAGTACACACCGCCCCGCTCCGCGTCCACGCATTTGTCCCGCAGGAACCGGTATGCCCAGTCCGCGTACTCCCTCAGGCCATCCGCGCCATTCTCTTCCCCAGGCTGCGAGGCTCCTCCCAGGCTTAAGTATGCATTGGAAAAGAACCACAGGATGCGGCTGTTCAGGATGCAGCCCTTCACCGCTTTCCTGTCCACCCTCAGTTCGGAATCCATCCAGCCATAGAACCCTCCGTGCTCCTTATCCCGCAGCCCCTTCCAGAAAGGGAGCAGGCAGCCGCACAGATGGCTCCTCAACTCATCGCTTAACATGCATTTCCTCCTTTCTAAAGTCAAATTAATTTCTTATCTTATTATTAACTTATTCTATTAATTAAGTCATTAACAGTTATTGTATTTTACATATAATTCTTGGCAGAAACCTCGTTTTCATCCTTTTTCACAATAAAGAGCTGGTTTTTTCAGAGCATTTGACCATATCCTTTTCCCCGGCTTTCATCTATAATGGATTCATACTGATTAAAAGCGCTTAATCAAAACTTATTTTTAAGGAAAGGAGGAGCGCCCATGTCCGAAGCCTATACTCCCAACCTGTCCCTGCTGTCGAAATCCGGGGTGAGCCTGGTTCCCTTCCACCCGGAAGCGGACGTCAGGGACTCCCTCCTCCACCGCTGTGCCCTGGAACGCGGCACCGTGGCCTCTCCCCTCTCCTACTATGCCGCGGATGGCCAGGGGCTGGGGCTACTGCGATTAAAGAACGGCTCCCTGCTCTTCACCGCCCTGCCCTCCGGCCGTCATGCCACCCTGTCGGAGAGCGGCCTCTACCTTTTGGACTGCCGCTCCACCCGCCGGATCCTGGTGCGCAGCGCGGCGGAATATGAGCTGCTGCTCTTCGCCGGCCCCGGCCTGGCTTACTTCTGCCGCCAGCTGCCGGAGGGCACGGCTTTCTGGCGAATTCCCTCTACCGCCCCCTGGGCCAGCGGGCTCCTCCCCCTGTTCGGCATAAAGGAGAGCAATCCCATCCTCTGCCATATGCTGCTGACCAGGCTGCTCTCCCAGCTGGCCCTGGAGCATGCCCTGTCCCCAAGGGCCGTCCCCGCCTATCTGGAGGACATCAAAGCCCTGCTGGAGACCCATTACTATGAAAGCTACGCCCTGGCGGAGCTGGAGCAGAAGTACAAGGTGAACCGCTACCGCCTCTGCCGGGAGTTCAAGAGCCACTACCAGATCTCTCCCCTGCAGTATCTCCACAGAGTGCGCATCCAGGCCGCCAAAAGCCTGCTGGTGGACACCAATCTGAAGGTCCATGAAATCAGCTACGAGGTGGGCTATGAGAACGTGAACCATTTCATCGCCCACTTCAGGAAGCTCACGGGGCTGACCCCCAGGGAGTACCGCCTGTCGCCGCGCTGACAGGCCACCGGTTGCTGTTCACTGCCACCGCTAGGTGAAATCCCGAGGCGGCCGCTGCCCCACCGCCGCTCCATCCTCGATTTCCGCTTGACAATCCATTCATTTTTCTTTATCATGGAGAGTGGAGAAGACGAACAGCACAAAGCCTTATCTGAGGCTTTTCTTTTTTATATCTGACAAAAGCCCGGCGCATATGCCGGTAGAATACAGTCTGTCGCCGCATTGACCAAGGGGGGATCGGCTTTGGAGAGCAAAGATTATGAAATCATCTTAAACAGCATGCCGGAGACCGGCATTTATGTGATCCGGCAGGACAATCACAGCCTGCTGTATTTCAACAAAAGGGTCCAGACCGTGTCGCCGGAGGTACGCTTGGGCATGACCTGTCATGAGGTATGGACGGGATCCTGCATCAACTGCCCCCTGCTGACCATAGAGGGCAGGCAGGAGGGGCGCTCCCTAAGCTACAACGCCACCTTCGGCGGGGTGGTGGACATGGTGGCCACCCGGATGCTCTGGAAGGATGCCATCCCCGCCTTCGTGGTCAGCGTCACGCCCCGCATAGAGGCCTCGGGCTACGCGTACCACAAAATCCTGCGCCTGGACCTGGGCCGGAACCGCTATGACGTGCTGAAATCCGACGCGGGCGCGTGGCTGTCCCACCGCGGCACCGAGAACCTGTCCGGGGAATTCGAGAACCTGGCGGGAAGCGGCATGGTACATCCCGACGACGTGGAGCGCTTCCGGGCCTTCACCCACATGTCCCATCTGCAGGACGCCCTGCACTCTGGCAAATCCATGCTGACCTGCATCTACCGCCGCCTCCACCAGGAGGAGTTCCGCTGGAACCTGATCGAGGTGGTGCGGGCCTTTGACTACAGCGAAGAGAACCAGACCGCCATGTTCTGCGTGAAGGACGTGCACGACACCATGCGGGAGGGCTTAGAGTGCGAGGAGGACAATGCCCGCAGCCGGGACGCCCTTTTGGCCGTAGGCGAGCAGAGCTTCGGCATCTATGCCATCAATCTGGAGAACGGCGCCACGGACGTCATCCGGGTGGAGGGGCACGCGCCAGAGGAAGAGCCTTCCCAGACGCCCCCATGGGATACATACCTACAGTCCCAGATCGCGGAAAGGCTCCATCCCGCCTACCGGGAGGCCTTCCTGGCGAAATTCTCCACCGACGGCCTCATACAGGCCAGGGATGCGGGGGAGCGGGAATCGGAGCTTTTGTGCCAGTGGGAGATCGGCGGCTCCTACCGCTATATCTCCGTGACGGCCCACCTAAACAGCGATCACGGCAATCCGGAATACGCCCTCCTGGCCATGGAGAACATGGACGAACAGATGCGCAAGGAGCTGGCCCACAGCAAGCAGGACATGCAGATCGCCGCGATCCTGAAGTCCCGCTTCACCATGATGACCACGGTGAACCTGGAGAACGGCCAGTGCGAGCGCATCCGCCTGGACGGCGCCGCCCGGATGCAGGATGCCCAGGTGGGCGATTACAGCTATTACACCCAGCTGCTGATTCCACGATTGTACCCGGAGGACGCCCTCAATTACGGGCATCTCCTGTCCCTGGAGCATCTGCGGGAAAAGGCGGCGGTCACGGAGCATTACGCGGAGGAGATCTGCCAGTACCGCATCAAGGGGGATCCTCCCCGCTGGCTGGAGCAGCATATCATCTACAGCCGCCAGAACGGCAGGATGGTGGTCAACATCCTGGGCCATGACATCACCGACGAGAAGAGCCGGGAGGATCAAAGGCACCGGGCCATGCAGGACCGGGCCTACATCATCAGCAGCCTGAGCAGCCTGTTCTTCTCCACCTATTACATCGACCTGGAGCAGGACACCTTCCGGGCCGTGACCAAGCTGGGCAAGGCCGGGGACGTGCTGGGCAGCGAGGTGAACTGCACCGCCGCCCTGGAGGTCTACGCCGAGAACTTCATCCATCCGGATGACAGGGAAGATTATCTGAAAGTCATGAACATACCGAATCTGATGCAGAACCTGCGCTGGTGGCAGCCCTATGTATCGGCCACCTACCGGAAGCTCCCCCAGGAGCCTGAGGGCGATTCCGCGGCCCCCCAGTGGGTGCGCGCCACCGTGGTGCTGGCCCAGAGCGGCGGCAACGACATGCCGAAGACCGCGGTGTATGTGGCGCAGGACATCACGGAGACCCTGCAGCGCCAGCAGCTGAAGTGACAAGGAAACGGAAAGCCCCGCCATCCAGCAGCGAAAACGAACGGGAGTAAGGAAAAATATGGACAAAATATTGATAATCGAAGACAGCCGGGCACAGGCTGAATATCTGAAATCCATTCTGGGCGATGACTATGAGGTCACCATATGCCTGGAGGGCGAGGAGGGCTTCCGCAAGGCGAAGGGGGACAATTTCTCCCTGATCTTCCTGGACATCATCATGCCGGACATAGACGGCTTCACCCTGCTGAAAAGGCTCCAGGAGACGATCCTCACCAAATACACGCCCGTGATTCTGGTCAGCGGCCTGGCGGATGTGCAGCACGAGGAGAAGGGCCTGACCCTGGGCGCGGTGGACTACATCGCCAAGCCCTTCAGCCCCATCACGGTCCGGGCCAGGGCCGCCATCCACATCAAGCTCCACCATTACCAGATGCAGTTCATGCACCAGGCCACCATGGATCAGCTCACAGGCGTGGCCAACAGGAGGCGCTACGAAGACGAGAGCATCTTAAAATGGAGGGAGGCCATCCGGCTGGGCTTCACCTTCTCCGTCTGCATGTTCGACATCGACAAGTTCAAGGTATACAACGACACCTTCGGCCACCCGGCAGGGGATAAGGTCATCTCCTCCGTGGCCCAGACGGCGTCCTCCTTCTTCCAGCGCCCCACGGACTTCTTCGGGCGCTACGGCGGGGAGGAGTTCGTGGCGATCATGCTGGGCAACGATGCCAGGTCGGCCTTCGAGTTCCTGCAGACCATCCGCCAGGCGGTGGAGGATCTCCATATCCCCCACGCCCCTTCCGTATCCCCCTGGGTCACCATCAGCATCGGCGGCGTCACCCTCCTGCCCAAGACGGGAGACGTCTATGACGACTACCTGAAGATCGCGGACAACATGCTCTACAAGGCCAAGCACAACGGCCGGAACATGGTTGTGTGGTCCGATAGCGGCAAGGAGCCCTGGCGGGAGCGCTAGCCTCCGCCAGGCGGGCCCGGCGGGCCGGCCGGAGGGAGGCCCGGGCCCTACAGCCCCGCCGTCCATCTGTAAAGGGGGTAGAGGGAGAGGCAGTCCGCCAAGGGCAGCCCCAGCAGCCCCAGGATCTGCGGCACCAGCAGAATCACCGCCCCGAAGAAATAAGCCTGGAGGGAATCCTTCCTCCAATAAGACAATGCCAGTATCGCCAGCGCCGCTGCCGCCGCCAGAGCGGCCTGCCAAAGGGCGGTGATCGCCACCAGGCCCCCGGCGGGCAGCCAGGCCGGAAGCTCCCTGAAATACGGGATCGCCCTGGCGGAAAAGCCCAAGCCCCGCAGGGGGAACGCCGCCTGGACGCTGCCCAGCCTGCACAGGAAGGGCACCAGCGAGAACAGGGCCGCGGTGGCGGCGCACAGGATCGCCTTGTCCGCCGCAATCCGCCTCTTCCCCCGCCTGGTGCTTCCCAGCAGGTTCCACGCGCCCTTCCTGTCCTCCATGGCCATCACGCCCCCAAAGGCCAGGATCATGCCGCCGGAAAGCAGCAGCAGGTCGATCCTGGAATCTCCTCCCTTTATCCCGAACAGATACAGATAGCCGGTATCGTATAAAAAACGGCCGCCGTTGTCGCATATGTCCTGGTACTGCTGCCATACCCGGGTAAAAGCGGGATAGAAGGCCGTCACCCCATACCAGGCGGATTTCATGTCCTCCCCGATCCTTTGGCCGATCTCCCCGGCGGACACCAGCGCCTCGATCCGCTCTATCTCCTCAAAGGCCTTCTCGTAGCGGGCCTCCTCCGCCAGCACCAGCGCCTCCTTCTCCCGGGTCAGCTCCCCCTCCAGCCCCAGCATCATGTCCTGATAATACTGCTCCTGCACGGAAAGGGAATACTGGCGGGACAGGTCCCGATAGCCGATCAGCGCCCCGAAGAGAAGCAGGATCACCGCCGCCCGGTTGGTGACCAGGATTTTATGGCCCTCGTGAAGGAGCGCGTTCCCATGGGGCCTGAACGGCAGCGCCCCCGGGAAACGCCCCTGCTTAAGCTCCAGCCTCTCCCCTTTCGCGAAGAGGATCATGGAAAGCGACACCCCTGTCAGAATCGTCAGCCCCAGCAGCCCCAGGGTCAGCGCCGCCCGGGACACAGGCCGTCCGAATATGTTCAGGTTCAGGTAGGCACCATAGAGGTTACGGGTCTGCAAGGCTCCCGCCAGGTTCAGGTACTTGAATGCCGCCCCCTTAGAGGCCGCAGGGATGGCCGTATACAGCGCGTAGCTGCATCCATACCAGAGCCCTCCAGCAATATAGGGCAGGAAGAAGCGCCGGGACAGGAGACAAAGGGCGGCGATCACCGCCCCGAAGCCAAAGAGCGCCAGCCCCTTGGTCACCACAGACAGCAGGATGTATTGCCCGATGCCGATCTCCAGGCAGCTCTCCCGGTAGGCGGCCAGGGACTGGAGCCTGGCGGACAAGTCGCCGAAGCCCGCGGCCCTGCCGTAGAATGCCAGGTTCTCCCCATAGAACAGCCCTGCCGCGGCCATGCTGTGCACCAGGAGCGCAGCCAGCCTGGCCCCCATGTCGGGCAGGATGCCCTTCCTGGTGCTCCTGGTGACGTAGAAAAGCCTCTTCTCCTTCTCCTCCAGGATCAGGCAGCCCACGAAAAGGGCTACCGACAGGAGCAGGAGCAGATCCGTCCATCCGTTTTCCATGGAGCCGGTGACGGCCCTCCCCGGCATCCAGCGGATCCCCTCCTCGGTGAGCCTGCCGTAGTCTCCGGCGCTCTTCTCCACATTCCGGGCGGAGAACGAATCCCCCTGGGCACCGCCGAAGATGCCGATGCTTCCCAGGGCGGCCCTGTTCTCCTGGACGGACTTCAGATACGCGCCGTAGCCCGCGCAGCTCTCCCACTGGGCGTACAGCTCCTGCGCCAGCCGCGCCTCCTGCCAGAGGGAGTCCGTAAAGCGCAGGTATCCCCCGCTCTGGTAGATGTCGTACCAGGCCTCGAACATGCCGGGGGAGGCCTCCAGCATCTGGGCCGCCAGGGTCTCCCCCATCTCACCGCCCATCCCCCGCAGGGCCTGTACCTCCTCCACGAAGCGGACGCCCTCCATGGCCTCCTTATATTCGGTGACGTATTCCCCTTTCTCCGCCTCGTCCATCCCGGCAATCGCCTCCCCAAAGGCCCGGTAGGCAGCCAGGTCCGGCTCCTCCCCGTCAGGCAGGTTGGTGTACCACAGGAGAAACCCGTTCACCACAAGCAGCGCGCAGACGCTGAGCAGGAAGCCGGGCCTGCCCCAGATTTTCCTCAGTTCAAATCCCAGAAGCCGCATCCTTCTCCTCCTCCCCGAACAGCCGCATGTAGACCTCCTCCAGCCCTGCCGGGCTGCCGTATGTTCTGTGGGCCCCTTTCGCCTGGGCGGGAGGTTCGGGGGCCGGATCCTTTTGGCCGGAGCCTTTTAGGGCAGAATCATTTGAGTCGGAATCCTGCGCTCCGGTGCCATATTTCCCGCAGAGCCCCTCCACCGTGCCCAGGTCCAGGATGCGGCCCGCCTTTATCAGGATGATCTCCTTTGCGATAGGCTCGATGTCCGAGACCACATGGGTGGAGACCAGAACGATCCTGTCCCCGGACAGGGCCGCTATCCGCTCCCTGATCCGCACCCGCTCCTTTGGGTCCAGCCCCGCCGTGGGCTCGTCCAGCACGATCAGCCTGGGGTCCCCCAGCATGGCCTGGGCGATCAGGATCCGCTGCTTCATGCCCCCGGAGTAGGTGCCCACGGCCCGGCCAGCCGCCTCCCGCAGGTTCACATAGTCCAGCACCCTTTCGGCCTCCGCCCGCTGCTCCCTGCCGGGGATGCCCTTCAGGGCGGCCATGTAGGACAGGAACCTCTTTCCCGTGAAGCTGTCGTACAGCCCCTGCTGCTGGGGCGCGTAGCCCAAAAGGCCCCTGTATGCCGCCCCTAGGGCCTTTATGTCCTTTCCCTCCCACTTCACCTGCCCCGCCGTGGGCCTGCAGCAGCCGGTGATGATGTTCATCAGGGTGGACTTGCCCGCCCCGTTGGGGCCAAGCAGGCCGTAGATGCCCGGGGACAGGGCCAGGTCCACCCCATCCAGGGCCGTCTTGTCCCCGTATCGTTTCGTAATCCCGCAAAGCTCCAGCATGTCCTACCACCCCGTTCCTACCATATTGATCTTCCGGAAATTGTCGTTGCCCGCGAAGAGATCCTCCTGGGAGATCAGGCCGTGCTGGTACAGGGTGATCTCATAGGAGCCGCCGCCCGAGGGCGTGGCCTCATAGTCGTAGACTACAAGCACGTCCCTGTCCAGCACGGCCTTGAATTCCAGGCACCACCCCAAAGCCTTGTTCACCAGGCCGGAATGGCTGATCTCTCCGGTGTTCCTGTCGATGAAGCAATAGGTGTTGTCCCAGCCGCCCCCGGCGCTGAGGTCGGAGCAGCACAGCTTCTCCCCCATGACGGCGTCCAGATAGTAATATGCGCCGGGCTGGCTGTAGACGCTGCGCTCCGTCCCGGTTTCCAGGTCGATCTCCTTTATGAGGCCTTCGTCGGCTAAGGAGCAGTAAAGGGATTTTCCCGCCAGCTGGAAGGAATTCTCCTGGCTGTTGCTTATCCGGTATCTCTCGGTCATCTGGCCGCTGTCCAGGTTCAGGACGGCGAATGCCTGACTGGAATTCTTATGCAGCTCCGCATAGCCGTCCTCCGCGAACATCTCCTGGTCGGAGATTTGCCTGCCGTAATCGATCCCCTGCATCACTACGTTCCTGTCGTAACAGTCCGCTATCTTCCAGGAGATGTTGCCGCCGAAGTCCATGGCGCATACCTCCGAGGCCTCCCCCTTCGCCAGATCCAGGAACACCATTTTCCGCTCCTGGGAATGGGTATAGACGGCCGTGCCGTCCTTCTCCGAGGTCAGCCTCTTCGTCACCAGGTAGAGGCCGTCCTCGTCCCCGAGCACGTAGTCCTCCACCGTCACGGAGGCGTCAAAGGCGTAGACCTTCTCCCTGTCCGTGCCGTCCAGGTTGGCCCGGTACAGGACGCTGGGCGTTCCCTCCGCGCTCCCCTGGGACCCATCCTCTCCCAGCGTGAAGTCCGACTGCATGGACCCGTCCTGGTCCTGCTCCTTGCTGAAGAGGTAGAGCTTCCCCTGATATGGGAAGAGCATCGTAGAGTAGGGCTCGAACTCCTCATAAGGGAGGACGGCCGCGCAGTCCGGGGAATCATGGCCGCACCCGGCGTCGCTGCACAGATAGACCTCCTGCAGGGCCGCAAAGTCCATGTACATCAGGTGGGAGCCGTAGCTGCCGTCGGAAAGCACCTTTGTCTCCTTCTCTATATAATAATAGCCCTCCTGGGTATGGCAGCCGTCGCCGTCCCCGGTGCACAGGAGCCGCAGGCCGCCGGTTCCGCTGGCGCTTCCCCGGGCAGAAGCGCCGTTGCCGTCCTCCCCGCCGCTGCCGGACGCGCCGTCCGTTCCCACTGCCGTCCCATCCCCTTCCAGCGGCACGCCTCCCACCGCTACAGCTCCCTGGGAGCCTGGGCCTGCATCGCCTGAGGCGCCCCCGCCGCAGGCTCCCAGGGACACCGCCAGCCCCGCCGCCAACGCCAATGCCTCTATGCCCCGCACCGCTCTTATCATGGTTTTCCCAGAATCCTTCTCAAAGATTTTCATCAAAAAAGACCTCCTTGCGATTTTCTTTGGAATGCCCCTCCCCCCATGGGAAGGGGAACGTTCCATTGCTACAAGGAGATCTTAATATGTAAAAGTCAAATTTTCGTCAAACCGCGAGAAAAATTTTTACCACTGCCCCCTGGGGCGTCCGGTTCCCCAGGTGCAGGCTGCCTCCATGCTTCTCGCAGAGCACCCGGCTGATGGCCAGTCCCATGCCCAGGTGGCCGTCCTCCTGCCGGGTGGGCAGGAGCGCCTTTCCCCGCTTCTTCAGAAGCTCCTCAGGGAAGCCCGGGCCGTCGTCCGCCACCGTCACGGCCAGGCCTCCGTCCTTCCGTTCAAGCCTCACGGATACCTGGCTGCGGGAAAAGCGCGCGGCATTCTCAAATACATTTTCCAGTATGCGGAAAAACATTGCCTTGTCCACCATAAGGCGCTCTGTAAGAGGCTTGTCCCCGGGGTGCCTTTCTTCCATGGAACGCTCCTCTTCCACGGAACGCCTCTCTTCCATGGAACGCCTCTCTTCCATGGAATATCCCTCTTCTATATGCAAGGCGACCCCGGCCCTGTCGGCCATGACCCGCAGGTCGTCCCGCACCTCCTCCATGAGCTCCACCGCCTCCACCTCGCGCCTGTCCGGCTCCATGTCCTCCAGCCGGTTCAGCACCCGGACCGACTCCGTGTACTGCTCCAGCCGCATGGCCGCGGACTTCAGGTTGGAGGCGATGCGGGCCGTCTTCCCGGGGCTCAAGTCCCCGGCAGGCAGATGCATCTGCAGGTACTCCGCGTATCCCTGGATGATGGCGATGGGATTGCGCAGGTCGTGGGCGATGGAGGCCTGCATGAGCCTGCGCTGATCCAGGAGCCGCCACATGGCCTTATTGTTCCGGGCCAGCTCATCCCGCATGCGCTCAAAGGATTCGCAGAGCGCCCCCATCTCGTCCCCGCAGGGGTATTCTATGGAGAAGTCCAGGTTCTGGGCCGCGATCTGCTCCGTGGCCCGGGACAGGATCGCCAGCGGCTCCTTCAGGCGTCTTCTGTAGAAGAAGAACCCGGCGAAGAGGATGCCGCCTACGGAGAGCGCTGCCGGAACCGCCACCATGGCCGCGCCGCAGAACCGATAGGCCAGCTTGCGCTTGGGGGTCAGGGCGTCGAAGCTCTTCTCGATTTTCTGGATGGAGTAGGTGGCGTCCACCACCTCTCCGTGGCCTGCCTCCCGCATGGTATGCTGGTCGCCCTGCCAGCCTACGTCCATTTCGGCTGTCTCCAGGTCGTCAGCTCCCACCTGGCCGCTCCCTTCTGGCTCATCCTCCATCCCCGAGGCTCCGTCCTGAAAAGCCTGCTCCGAATCCGGACCAAGACCCCCGGCCCCCTCTTCCTCCACGCCAATGCTCTCCTCTTCCTTTATCTGCGGCAGCTTTGTGGCCTCTCCGAAGTCCAGCCATGTGGTCATCTCCGTGACGGTGCCATCCGCCCGCACCTCCTCCACGGTCAGGTAAGCGGCGTCCGGATCCGGCAAGAGATAGCGCCGGAAAGCGCTGCAGCCCCAGATGGTCAGGCCGGAAAGCAGCACCACCCCGCCGAACACCGTGAACACCACCAGCAGGAAGTAGCTTCGCAGCGGAAGGTCGCGGATCCGCAGGCGCAGCCCTCTTTTCCTCTGGTCGTTCCTTCCCGCCGCGCCGCCATTTTCACCGATGCCATTCCCACCGTCCGTGTGGTTCATTCCAGCCATGTCCTTCGTTCCGCCCGTGCACTTCGTTCCATCCATGCCGTCCCCTTCGCCTCCGCTGCGCTTTTTCCTTGTCAACGGCTCCATTTATAGCCTACCCCCCATACCGTCTCGATGTACTCACGCCCTGTGGCCTCCCGCAGCTTCGCCCTGATCTTCCGCACATGCTCCTTTATGACATTGCTGTCGCCTTCCGCATCATACCCCCACAGCGCCTCGTAGATATGCTCCCTGTCGAATACCTGGCCCGCATTGGTCATGAGGAATTCGATCAGGTCGAACTCCTTTCTGGAAAAGGGAATCTCCTCCCCCCGCCAGGACACCGTCCGCTGGGACAGATCCACCAGCAGCTCGCTGGAGGCCAGCACCGAGGAGCGGCTCCGGCTCCTCTCGTCCCGGCGCAGATGGGCCGCCACCCGGGCGGACAGCTCGTTCAGGCTGAAGGGCTTGGTGATGTAATCGTCCCCGCCGTACTGCAGGCCGTTGACCTTGTCCTGCTCCGTGACCCTGGCGGTGAGGAAGAGGATCGGGCACACGATGTGCTCCCGTATGCTCCTGCACAGCTCCAGGCCGTCCATCCCGGGCATGTTGATGTCCAGGATGATCAGGTCGGGCTGCCGCTGCAGGAGGGCAAGGGCCTGGACGGCGCTGTTGGCCACAAGGGCCTCATAGCCGCAGTCCCGCAGATGGTCGGAGAGCAGCTCCGTCATCATCACCTCATCGTCCACGATCAATATCCTGTATGCCATAATCCGCCTCCGCCACATTTTGTTCCCAGGGCATCCCCGAACCGCTCTTCTTCCGTGGAACGCATCCCTTCCATGGGATGCCCCTCTTCCACGGAGCGCCTCCCTTCCATGGGATGCTCCTCTTCCACGGAATGCTCGCTTCCATTTGGGAGCGCCTCCCTTCCATGGGAATGCTCCTCTCCCATAGGATGCCCCCCATTATAGCACGATTCGCCACAGATGGCAAAATATCCCGCAGACAAGCTCCGCCAGCCCTGCGGCACAGGCACAGCGAGCGGGCGTATCGATTCTTTCCAATCAATACGCCCGCTCAGTTCGCTTCGTCCAATGGACTATACCTCCTTATTCAATTTTTTCTTTCTCTTCCATTTCACCCTTTTTGTGCTTTCCACGCTTTTCTGTACTCAATGCACTGTAACGTTCCGGCAAATTCCGCTTCAGATATCCGCTACTTTTTTCGTGTCCTGCACATTCTGTCTGGAACCTTTGCTGTTTATTAAGTTTTTTTAATGGAAGATTTTGTTTTTCCTCTCTCTTTATTGTGATTTCATTATAAGCCAGGTTTTCGCATTTGTCAATACTTTTTTTGCGATTTTTATTTATTTTTTTAAAATTATTTTTCGCCGTCCATGTTTTGCAAATTCATCTGTCTTTTTACTGATTATTCCGCTAACGGCAGGGCATTCCCTCATTTTTCGCACGATTCTGCTGAGAGGCTGTGTGCTGCCGCAGCCTCTCAGCCTGCCCTGTGGCATGCCCTGCCCTCACATGCCGCCTGGAACTCCCTCAGCTTCCGCTTCGCCTCCTCGTCCAGCTGCTCCGGAACCTGAATCTGCACGGTCACATACTGGTCGCCGTGCACCCCGGGGTCTTTCATGGAGACGATCCCCTTTCCCTTCAGCCGGATCTTCGTGCCGGACTGGGTGCCCTCCCGGATCCTGCAGAGCACCTTCCCGGAGAGGGTCTGCACCGCCACCTCGCCGCCCAGCACGGCCGTGTAGAAGGGGATGCTCGCCACCGTGTACACGTCCATGCCCTGCCGCTCAAAGCCCGGCTTCCTCCCCACGTTCACCTTCAGCAGCAGGTCTCCCAGGCTGCCGCCCCTTCCGCGGGCCCCTTTTCCTTTCAGGCGTATGCTCTTCCCGTCATCGATCCCCGCAGGGATCCGCACCCGCAGGGACTGGGGGCCTGCGCCCTCTCCCGTGTCCAGGCGGACCGTCTTCTCGCACCCGAATGCCGCCTCCTCAAAGCTGACGGAAATCTCCGCCCGCAGATCCGCGCCGCCCCTTCCAAATCCCTCGCCGAACCCATCCCCGGCGGCTTCGCCGAACATGCTCTTCAGGATATCGTCCATGTCGCCGCCTCCGAAGCGGTATTCATAGCGGCGCCCCTCTCCATTCCCGCTGCCGTAAGCCCGGTGGAACCCCTGCCCTCCGTAGGTGCCGGAATTCCCGAAGCCATACATGTCTTCGAACGGGTTCCCCTGGGGCCCGCCGTCCTGCGCCCCGCTTCCGTCGAAGGCGGCGTGGCCGAACCGGTCGTAGAGCCTGCGCTTCTCGGGGTCGCTCAGGATTTCGTAGGCCTGCGTGGCCTCCTTGAACTTCTCCTCCGCCTGGGCGTTTCCCTCGCTGGTGTCCGGATGGTACTTCTTCGCAAGCTTCCGGTATGCCTTTTTGATCGTCCTGTCGTCCGCGCTGCGCTCCACGCCCAGGACTGCGTAGTAGTCTCGTTTCGCTCCCATCTTTTTCCTCCCGTCTCCGCGCCAGCCCCGGCTCCCCTGTGCGGCCTCCGGTTCACGCGCCGCTCACGTCCGCTCCTTCCCCGCCGGGGAACGGGCAGCGGAAATGAAGCAGCCACGATCCCGGCGGCCCGTACAGCAAGACACCCCGCAGCGTCTCCTGCGGGGTATCCTGGCGGCCTGTGCAAAACATTATCCCTCGATGGAGATGTAATGCTTCTTCTCCTCCACTGCCTTCCTCTCCTCCTTGGGGATATGGAAGGTCAGGATGCCGTTCTCGTACTTGGGGTGGATGTCCTCCTCGGTCACATGCTCCCCTACGTAGAAGCTGCGGCTCATGCTCCCGGCGTAGCGCTCGCGCCTTACGTAGGTGCCTTTCTCATCCTTCTCGTCCTTGTCCAGGCCCTTGGCGGCGCTGACGGTGAGGTTGCCGTTCACAAGCTCCATCTGAATCTCGTCCTTCTTGAAGCCGGGCAGGTCGATGTCCACCTCGTAGCCGTCCTCCGTCTCCTTCACATCGGTCTTCATCAGGTTCCTGGCGTGCTTGCCGTACAGCGTCCTGTCGATGTCAGGGAATGACGGAAACGCGAAATCCTCCATAAAGCTGTCGAACAAATTATCTCTGAAAATACTGGGCATCATCATAAGTCATGTCTCCTTTCTGCATCTGCACTTTGCTATCCTCCGGCGCTGTCCTGTGGAGCGCTGGTTTTTTTGAACCCGGGATCCGATCGGCTCCTGCCTTTCGTTTTCTCTGTTCCCTTGTTCTATCTGTACTATAACACTTATTTTAGCACTCGTCAAGAGGGAGTGCTAACAATTTTTGTGAAGATTCTGTGAACTGTACAGGCTTTATCTTTCCCGGAATCATGATAGAATATGAGAGGCTTTTCAATGGGTTCCGCCCTCCCGCAAAATGCTGTTGACCATGCCATGCCGCCCGTGCTATAATCCTTTCAACAACTGAATAGCAGGAATGTCTTCAGGGCAGGGTGACTCTTCTCGGACGTCTGTGGTCTGAGAAGCAAGAATTCCCGATCGGCGGTGATAGTCCGCGGGCGCATATGCGCGGGGTTCGGTGAAATTCCGGAACCGACGGTATAGTCCGGATTAAAGAAGGTGTGTCGGAATGGCCAGATGGTATCTGGCTTTTGTCTGCACTCTTTTTTGTCCGCCTGTGAACTGCTCTGTAGGCAATTTCGATACACCTGAAACGAAAAAACATGACACCTGAAAGGCCTTTCGCCGCTTTCAGGTGTCATTACATTTCAGGAGGTATCCATATGAAACACACAAGCACTAAGAAACTGACCACCCTGGGCCTGCTCTGCACGCTGGCCTACATCGCCACCGTCTTTGGCCGCGTCCCATTGATCTTGTTCCTGAAGTACGATCCCAAGGACGTCATCATCGTCATCGGCGGGCTGCTCTTCGGCCCCCTGGCCGCCTTTGCCGTCAGCGCCATCGTGTCCGTCACGGAGATGTTCACCGTCAGCAGCACCGGCATCTGGGGCTGCCTGATGAACGTCATCTCCAGCTGCGCCTTCGCCTGCCCCGCAGCCTTTCTCTATGGGAAAAGGCGCAGGCTGTCCGGCGCCCTGGGAGGGCTGCTTGGCGGATTGGGCTGCCAGGTGGCGGTGATGATGCTCTGGAATTACCTGGTGGCTCCGGTGTACATGGGGTATACCAGGGAGGCGGTGGCGCAGCTGCTGCTTCCGGCCTTCCTGCCCTTTAACGTAATCAAAGGGGGACTGAACGCGGGGATCGCGCTGCTTTTATACAAGCCCGTGGTCACTGCCCTGCGGCGTTCCCTCTTGGCGGAGGCCCTCCCCGGGACAGAGCCTACCGGGAAGATGCGGTTCCGTCCCGGGGCGTTCCTGACGGCCCTGTTCCTCCTGGCAAGCTGCCTCCTGCTGTTCCTCTCCCTGCGGGGCGTCCTTTAGGGGGCCTGGTATCCCTTGCACACATCCACCCATCCCGCGGGGCCGGAGCATTCCTCCAGCTCCGGGATGGTGAGCTCTATGGCGCTGTTGGAGCTGCCGCAGGCGGGGAATACCGTCCCGAAGCGCTTCAGGGACACGTCCAGGTACACCGACACGCCCGGGTTCACCGCAAAGGGGCATACGCCGCCTACGGCATGGCCTACCAGCTCCTCCGCCTCCTGGGGCGTGAGCATCTTTGCCTTGGCGGCGAACTGCGCCTTGTACTTCCCGTTGTCGATTTTCGCGTCCCCGGCGGCCACCACCAGCACCGCGCGGCCATCCACCAGGAAGGAGAGCGTCTTCGCGATCCTTGCGGGCTCGCAGTGCAGGGCCTGGGCCGCCAGCTCCACGGTGGCGCTGGATTCGTCCAGCTCCAGGACCCTGTCCTCCATGCCGTATTCCCTGAAATAAGCTTTTACTTTCTCGATTGCCATTCCGTTCCCTCCAAATGTAACATCGTCCCTTATATCGGAATTATTTCGCTGTCTTTTTAATGGTGTCGATGATCCAGCAGGTGCATGCCACCATTGCCATGACGATCAGAAGCCCCGTGAATCCCACGGCCCCAAGCACCAGATCGCCGGCGCTAAAAGGGAAAAAGCCGAACATGGCGCCCGCATACCATAAGACAATGTACACCACAATGATACATACCGCATTTCTTTCCGTTTCTTTCATAGCTGCCCTCCTCCGCAAATCCAACCAACGCACAGCATAAAATATCTGTCTGCCGTTTACAATGTATATCGGAGCCTGGTCTCTTTTTTCAATATGTATTGACAGATTTTATGTTTTATCATACAATAGTTGTAGTTAGTTATAACTAACTGCAAAATACAGAATATGGAGGTCACACAATGCCAATAGAAACTTTACAGGGAATCCTGCTTCCCTTTCTCGGAACCGTCCTGGGCGCTGCCTGCGTGTTCGTCATGCGGGACGCCCTTCCTCCGGCGGTGCAGAGGTCCCTCACCGGCTTCGCCGCAGGGGTCATGGTGGCGGCATCCGTCTGGAGCCTGCTGATCCCTGCCATGGAGGAGGCGGGGCATATGGGGCAGTTGGCCTTCCTCCCGGCGGTGGCGGGGTTCTGGCTGGGCATCCTGTTCCTGCTGCTGCTGGACAGGACGATCCCCCATCTGCACCGGGACAGCGCCTCGCCGGAGGGGCCCCGCACCCGTCTGGGGCGCACCGCCATGCTGGTGCTGGCGGTGACCCTCCACAACATCCCCGAGGGCATGGCGGTGGGCGTAGTGCTGGCGGGCTGGATGGCCGGGGACGAGACAATCTCCCTGGCCGGGGCCCTGGCGCTCTCCATCGGCATCGCCCTCCAGAACTTTCCCGAAGGGGCGATCATCTCCATGCCCCTGCGGGCGGAGGGCGCGGGGAAGAAGCGGGCCTTTCTCTACGGCGTCCTCTCCGGGGTGGTGGAGCCTCTGGCCGCCCTGCTGACCCTCCTGGCCGCGGGGCTCATCCTCCCGGCCCTGCCCTATCTGCTGAGCTTCGCGGCCGGGGCCATGATCTACGTGGTGGTGGAGGAGCTGATTCCCGAGGCCTCCGCCGGGGAGCACTCCAATCTGGGGACGCTCAGCTTCGCGGCAGGGTTTGCGGTGATGCTGGCGCTGGACGTGGCCCTGGGCTAAGAGGCCGATGCGCAAATCCGCCCCGGCCTCCACATAAAACCTATTCCCTCTGCCTCCCGCCTGCCCCATGCTGCTCCGCAGAAAATCCTCATATCTCCCTGCGCAGGCGTCCCGACAGGGCTATCCTGTCCATAGGGGCCTTATAGAACAGCAGCGAGAGCAGATATTCCGCCGCGGCCCCCGCAGCCACCACCGCAAGGCCCAACAGCGCCGTCTGCCAGAGGGGGATTCCCTTCCCCATCCCCATCAGGAAGCCTCTGATCCCGCCTGTGAGGCCCCCGGCTATCGCCATGCACAGGACAGGGAGCAGGCAGACGGATGCCAGTATGAAATGCTTATAGGCCGCTCCCATGTAGACCATCACCATGGCCAGGGAAAGCGCCAGCAAAAGCAGGTTGCCGTACATCTCGCCACGGTTTTCCGGCTTTCCCCAAATCATTATGCAGCTCAGCGCGATCCCTGCCAGGTACACGGCCCACATGACGGTGAGGTTCACCAGGACCGGTATCTTCGTCTGCAGCTTCTTTTTCATGGGAGATGTCTGCACCATGGACGACACGCTCAGGGAAAACAGCATCTGCACGGGCAGCATGCCCATCACCAGGAGTATATAGCATGCGGGAAAGCCGTTTCCGTCCATCCTCCCCAGGATGACGGCCGGAACCTCCAGCAACAGCAGCAGCCCTACCACGATGCAGTTCATCTTTACGCCATAGGCATGGCGCAGCATCCTCATCCCAAGCTTCCAGTCATTTATCATAATAGCTCCTTTCCACCCTCTTCATGGCGGTTCTCACCGTCACAGCGCTTATGAGGATTCCAAATACCGCGCATATGATATCGATCATGAAGATAATATCCGCCAGGTTCAGCAGGGTCAATCCAAACAGCATCACGAAGACCGCCCCGTAGCCAACCAGCAGGTTCATCCACAGCATGTCGCCGAACCTGGACAGGAAAGTGCCCAGGGTGGAGACGAAATAGGAAAGCAGCGTGAAGTACAGCAGGATCCCCGCCTCCAGCCCCCAGTCCATTATGCCGGATCCATAATCGGTACCCTCTGCCGCCATCCACGTCCCTGCCAGCCGGCACAGCGCCATGATGCCCAGCGCAGACAGAAGCTTCCGCGCCAGATCCACCCAGAGCGCGCTCCTTAAGATCTCCATCCCCCGCCCGGATGTCTTCAGGTACTCCAGCCTCATGGAATCCTTTGTCTGGATGCCCCCGAAGAGCCAGTTGTCGGAGACGATCTCCGCTATGGGCAGGAGCACTGCCGCGACTATCACGCCTGTGGCCCCGCGGCCTCCCCAAAGCATCCTCTCCACCCACAGCCCCAGCCCGATCAGGGCTGTCGGCATCAGCAGGAACACTGCCAACCGATACCACGCACTGGTAAAAACCAGATAGCTTTTCATTCGATTCCTCATCCTTCAGACCACACCTTTCCCAACTTTCCCAATCTTGGATTCCAAAGCCCCTATGCCCTTTTTTGAAGCTTTCCCAGGCTCGTATTGGCCTTCATCACCGCCACGCTGATCTGGGACAGGGTAGGGGTCTCCAGGCTCACGTCCATCCCGGCCAGCCGGTCCAGGTTCCCGGCCAGGCAGATCCCCTCGAAGCCATATGCGCTGCGGTTCATGGAGAAAAGGATTTCCCTGGCCCGCTCCCCGTCCGCGGCCTCTCCCTTGACCAGCACGTATTTCTCCTTCAGATCCTCCACGAAGCCCTCCTCCACGATGTTGCCGTGCTCCAGGATGAGGCAGTAATCGGTCACGTTCTCCATGTCGGCGATATTGTGGGTGGAGAAGAGCACAGACTTCTCCCCGCCTCCCTGCTCCAGGTAGTCCCGTATCATGTCGCAGAGTCTGTCGCGCATCAGGGGATCCAAGGGGGAGGCCGGCTCGTCCAGGATCAATAGCTGGGTGTCCCTGGCCAGCACTGCCGCCAGCATCAGCTTCATCCGGTTGCCGTCGGAAAGGCTCTTCACCTCCTTGGCCACATCCAGGCCGCTGCCGCCGATTCCAAGCTCCTCACAGATCGCCCGGTACCTGTCCTGATGGAAGCCATGGAACAGCAGCCCGCTGATCTCCTCCACCTGACGAATCGTCCACTGGGGGAGGAAATATGCGCCGGGGCCCGTGTAGCCGATCTGCTCCTGGATTTCCCCGCAGATTCCCGGCTCCTGTCTGTCGAAATAGGTGACCTCCCCCTTGAAGTCCAGCCTTATGCCCGTGAGGATGTTCAGCAGGGTGGTCTTCCCCGCGCCGTTCTCTCCGATCAGGGCGGTGGCGAAGCCCTTGGGCAGCGCGAGCCGGGGAACCGAGAGCTCGAAGCCCTTGTATCTCTTGCGCAGGTCCCGGGCCTGCAGGGCTGTGTCCTGTATCCGGGTGGGCTGTGATTCGTTTCCTTGTTTTGTTATGGTTGTTTTTTCGTCTATTCTGGTCATGTCCCTATGTTTCTCCTCCTGTCTATCCCTGATTGTCCCGCTCGTCGTCCATGTCCAGCAAGGTGCGCAGGACTTCCTGCAGCTCCTGGCCTGTCATCCCTGCTATCCTGGCGGCGCTCACCGCCTCCAGCAATGCCTCCTCCACCTTGCGCAGGTGCTGCTCCTTCAGCATCTCGCTGTCCTGGGCGTTCACGTAGAAGCCCTTGCCCTGCACCGCTGTCACCAGGCCCTCCTGGGCCAGCTGTTCATAGGCCTTCATGGTGGTGATGACGCTGATCCGCAGGTCCTTGGCCAGGCCCCGGATGGAGGGGAGATACTCGCCCTCCTTCAGCCTGCCCGCCAGGATATCGGCCTTGAGCTGCTCGGCGATCTGCTGGTAAATGGGGATTCCTGAATTCTGCAATAGTTTCAAATCGGTATCACCCTCTCTACTGTTTATATGTTATATATACACCATAATCAGTCGTCTGTCAACAGGTTTTCAGAATTTTTCAGAACTCTCCCTTCATATACTGGGAGGGCGTTCTGCGCCGATAGCGTTTGAACACCTTCACAAAATAGCTTGCGTCATGAAATCCACAGTCATATGCGATTTCCGTAACCGTCTTCTGCGTATAGGTAAGCTGCTCACAGGCTACCTC